>DATMNR010000600.1:0-8804 GCA_035568795.1 Ktedonobacteraceae bacterium | reverse complement strand
TTAACTAAACACTATTTCTGTTCAGGTTCCAAACAAGGAATACAATGCTTATACTTAAACATACCACATGAATCAATCAATGTGCCAATGATTACATGTAAGTACGTAAAATGATACAGCTTGGATGATTTTGATAAATGTCATTAGCGCTTCAGAGCAAGGGCATCTCAAGAGAAATTAATCTCAACTTGAGGTACATAACAACATTGTCAAGCGTGGGTCGCTTTATGCGGCTAGACAAGTGAATTCTCAGGTACCATATCAACATCTAAAGGAATTGCTACTTCAGACTCAACTTCTATCTTCTTACTAGAATAACGAGCACGCATGGCTGGCGAAACTCGATACACATCACGTACGAGACCAACGCGTTCAAGTGTCCAGATTACATAACCGGATAGATCGAATTGCCACCAATGTAATCCATGAAAAGCCGAACGTGGGAACGCGTGATGATTGTTATGCCAACCTTCACCAAAACCTAAGAGTCCAACTACCCACTCGTTGCGACTCCGATCTCTCGTTTCGAACTCGCGTTTACCAAAGGTATGACAAACGGAGTTGACACTCCAGGTGATATGGTGTGTAAAGAAGATTCGCACAAGACCACCCCATAAAAGTCCAGTCCAACCACCAATGGCAAATGGAATGGCCAACGAGAGAATCACCCACAAAATGAAGGTGCTACTCATAAAGATAACCATTGGATCTCTTACCAGGTTGCGACAATATACATTAGGATCAGCATCATTAATATTAAACATCCAACCCAAATGCGCATGCCAAAAACCCTCGACAGGACTATGGGGATCACCCTCACGATCAGAGTGGGCATGATGCTTGATATGAGTGGCAGCCCATTGCAGCCCCGGGCCTTCTACTGCCATTGAACCAAAGGCAAGAAAGATGAACTTGACAACTGGATGGGGTTGGAAACTTCGATGTGTGAGCATTCGGTGAAAACCGATAGTGATCCCAAGACCTGCTATCACATTAAATGCTATCAGCAGCTCAATGTCAGTCCAATTTACCGCACGCTGCCACAATAACGCTATTGCGAAAAGCGTTGCCAGAAAAGGCAAAACAACAACAACAATCATAACAAATTTTTTTATTGTCAGGGAACGCATGAAAACCTCCGCTCTTTTTACACCACTCAAAAAGTGGAACAGAAGTAAGAGCGGAAAGATTACCCTTTTGTTTCAATACGTCTATCTCGCAGCCGTTTCAGGTTCGCCTTCTGGAGGAATAGTCTGTAAAACTTTAGGTCGCGTTACAAGCATCCAGAAGAAGTAAATGAGCCCAATACCGAACATAATAAGTGAATAAACCCATGGCGCTGCAAACTGTGCGTCGCGAAAGATGGAGAGTTCAAAAAGCAGCCAGACGAGTGATAAAATGATGATTGGCCACTCCCAGGCACCCAGGCTGAATCCATGAGTCTCTGGCAATTTGCGCCGGGCATAAATATAAAGCACAACAGTAGCGAGATAAATAATTGCTGGCAACAAAGTTGCCGCGCTGAACAGGTTAGTCAGTGTATTACTCTGGCTTGGGACGAGAATGCCCAGCAAGGCAAAGACTGCCAACACTACCACAATTAGAACGCCGCAGAATAATGTGGCAGCAATCGGAGTACTGGTCTGTCTACCTACTCTCCTGAACAGTGCATAACCCGGGAAACGCTCATCACGTGACATTGCCCATGTCAAGCGTGTAACGGTAATAAAGATCACAAGACCACATGCAAAAATCGAGAAAGTGACGAATACAAGGAAAATATCACCGATCACCGTGCCCAGCATCTGGGTGACGATATCTGCAACGGGAGTTGCCGAGGCAGTTAGGGCTGCAATGTCTTGCGAAGCCAGGTTCAGCGCAATCAGAAATGCGAATCCTACAATACCGCTCAATAGCACCGAAAACCACATTGCAGTGGGTACTATTCTATGAGCATCCTGTGTTTCTTCTGCGAGATTGGCTGCTGCCTCGAAACCAACGATAGTAAAAGCTCCAAGCAAAAATGAGAGCATAAATGGGCTGTCAGTTGTAAGCGTCCCGAATCCAAACCAGGGTGATGGTGCACTACCTGTGCTGAAGAGGTGGCTTGGTTGCAACATTCCTCGCACAGCCCCAACTATCACCAACAGTAAGGTCAACCCTACAATGCCAATGATCTCAGTACCAACTGCTGCGTTATTAATTCGTGTTGACAAAAGGGTAGAAAACATTATGAGCAGCATCTGTACTAAAATCACAATGGTTGTAGCAAGCCATGCATTTTGAGGAGTCTCCGTATATTTAAAAAGACTTGGAAGGACAGTTGCAGATACTGCATAATCGACTGCAACTACGTCTACAATCAAGAAGATAAAGGATATCCAACCAATGAGCCACCCAACTTTGGGATTTGCTAAGCGTGATACCCATTGATACGAATAACCTGCTAGCGGCATCCGGGAGGCAAGCGTGGCAAAAATGAGCGAAACAAATAACTGGCCAACAATAACTAGCGGCCATGTCCAGATACCAAGTGGCCCACTGTTGATCAGTACAAACCCATATGTAGTGAATATTCCAGTGGTGATGGAGATGAAAGAGAAACCTATGGCAAAGGAGGCGAAGCGTTTGAGTTCACGTCGAAATTCCTGCTGGTATCCATATTTTTGCAGGGCTTCTTCGGCGTAAATGTCTTGAGGATTTTCAGCTAGCGACATTGATCTGCTCCTTCCGATAAGACGATATTAGGACGAAAAAGATCTACCGTCTCTTGGGTTTGTTAAACATCTTCGAGACGTTGTCAGTAAATTCCCTTGAGAATCGGCGGGCAATGAGACCGGCAACCGCCTCTCCCACGCCAGCCAGCCGACCAAGCATAGTGATTTCCATTGTATACTCGATTTTTGTCTTGTTGTTGATAGGCACCAGATCAATGGTTACTCGATTACGGAAAGACCCGGACACTGAATGAGGATCGCCAGACAGTTCTCCTACCAGGTGACGAGGCGCCTGTGCTTCAAGTATCGTACCTTTAGCTTTCGAGCGAATAGTCATGAATGGTACTTTAACCGCAAGGATCGCCTCGTAATGCGTATCATCCAGTTGCCGCGCTTTTTCGAATCCAGGCATGACTTTGCTGAACTGATTCGGGTCTATGAACATACGCCAGACCTCTTCATGTGATGCATTGACGGTTACAGCGCCTTTAAGCTTCATTGTCTACCTCCAACAAGAAAAGAAACCACCTCCTTACCCACAAAGTTCAACTGTACTTCTTTAGGAAACGCTCCATGCGTACCAGAGCCTCTTCAAGCTTATCGTAAGCTGTACAGTATGCGCAACGTATATACCCTCGACCATTGGCGCCAAATGAGCTACCTGGTACTACTGCAACCTGCTCCTCAAGCAGCAACTTTTCGGCAAAGTCCTCGTCCGTCAATCCAGAAACTTCAATAGACGGAAAAGCATAAAAAGCCCCACGAGGCTCGCAACAGGCTAATCCAATGCGATTAAGGCCATCGACAAACATACGGCGACGGCGAGCATAATCATCGTGCATCATCTGTACATCTGCTTCGCCATGGCGCAGAGCCTCCAATGCAGCTTCCTGTGGTGCCGTACCAGCACACATAATGGCATATTGGTGAACTTTTAGCATAGCTTCTAAAATGTTCGCAGGCGCGGCAACATAGCCGATGCGCCATCCTGTCATAGCATAGGCTTTGGAAAATCCATCCAACAAGACGGTTCGCTCACGCATGCCTGGAAGCGCAGCAATACTTATGTGCTCAGCATTGTAGACGAGACGACTATATACTTCATCAATGGCAACAAGCACATCTCGCTCTATGGTAAGTTTCGCAATGCCCTCAAGCTCAGTCTTTGAAACAACAGCACCCGTAGGATTATTAGGATTACCAATCAAGATCATCTTAGTACGTGGAGTAATTGCTGCAGCAATATCATCTGATCGCACACCAAAATCATACTTTGCATAAGTCGGAACAGGTACTGGCTCACCTCCCGCGAAGATGATATCAGCTTCGTAGGCTACATACCCAGGATCAGGAGAAATGACTTCATCACCTGGATCAACCAGCGTACGCATAGCCAGGTCTACTCCTTCACTTACACCCACTGTCACGAGAATTTCTGTTTTTGGGTCGTAGGAAAGTCCATAACGACGTTGCAACATAGCAGCTATTTCTTCGCGCAATTCTAATATGCCGTAATTCGATGTGTAGCGTGTGTGGCCAAGTTCAATAGAACGAATTCCGGCTTGCCGAATATGCTCAGGAGTGACAAAATCTGGTTCACCAACGCCTAGTGAGATAACATCTGGCATGGTGTTAATAATGTCAAAAAATTTGCGAATACCTGATGGTTTAACTTTGCGCACGCGCTGCGACAGTACCTCTCGTTTGAGCGTATCCATAAATGAGTCTACCCTTTCCTGCTTTTGATCGAGTCGCCGACGGCTACAACACCATTGTTGCTTCTTTCTGAACTACTGTGATAGTCTAAGGAAAACGCATTTGGCATCGATCTCGCATCAAACTCTAATACAACCTCTTACGTCTTCAATGTAACATAAAGAGGGATACATTGACAATGAGCCATCCATCATCAAAACCACATATAGAAGCAAGCCAATTCATCTCACGAAAGTACAATATCTTGATCGATACCGATATTGGCGATGATATTGATGACGCACTGGCTCTTGCATTGGCTTTGTGCTCACCAGAAATTGAAGTGCTAGGAGTGACGACAGTCTTTGGTGATACACAAAAGCGTGCACAACTAGCTGCTCATATGCTTGAAGTTTTCAGACACACGGAAATCCCAGTTGCAGCAGGTCAGCAAATGCCACTGCTCTTCAGACATAGACCCTCTGGCGTACCCCAGGCAGCTATACTAGCGCCATTCACATCAAATAACACACTCAGCAGATTTACAGCTCCAGAGCTGATTATTGAGACTGCTTTGGCACACCATGGTAATCTTACTCTTTTCTGCTTCGGCCCACTAACGAACATAGCTACAGCACTTTTGATTGAACCTCGTCTATTTCTGGCCATAAACAATATTATTATGATTGGTGGGACAACCGGGATTCCTTTCCCCGAATGGAATATGCGAAGCGATGCGCAAGCGGCGAAGATCGTGCTGGCATCTGGCATCCCAATTACATTGTTGGGATGGAATGTTACCATGCGATGCCAGCTTCGTGAGAGCGATATCGAGAATCTACATTATCAGCATTCTCCACAAACACATATACTCAGCCAATTGCTCGATGTCTGGCAAAGACATCGTCCTCGCTGGCATCCAAGGCTACCTTTTTTACATGATCCACTAACGATTGCTGCCTTTTGCGTACCAGAACTCTTTCATTTTGAAGTAATGACAGTGCGAATGCTGACACGCGGATTATTCAAAGGATGTATGGTGCCACGGATACTTGATGGGCCTTTGGTATATGGGGCTATCGATGTAAAGAGTGGGGAAGCACGTGAATGGGTAATGCAGAGGTTACTAAACAGCGCAACCTAAGACTTGTAGAGACCGCTTATACTGATGTTACAACTGATGCAAACATTCCAAATGCATGGACACTACATCGTAGATTTTACCATTTGTTCCGTTACAAGTGATGCAACTGATGCAAATGTGAGTATTCTTACATGAAATTACGATTTTTCCACTCTTCAATAATCAAATATGTGCTCAAACTCAAAGCCAATATGCTAAATCATCAACAATTCTCAATACTACCTGTTACAAGTGATGCAACTGATGCAAACGTTACAAAAACAAGCAGCAATTGACGAATATTGTTGTCTTCCAACAAACTGCAGTAGATCAAGATTAACGAAGTTGGCGCAACCTCTCGATAATTCCTGGCAATGCTGCCAGGACTGTATCCACATCCTCTTCAGTATTGCCTTTGCCCAACGTTAAGCGGAGACTACCGTGTACTAACTCGACTGGAACATGCATGGCGAGCAATACATGTGATGGATCGACCGAGCCTGAGGTACAAGCCGAACCAGTAGAAGCAGCTATGCCGAGCAGATCAAGGTTGAGGAGGATCGATTCACCTTCTACACCCTCAAAGACAAAACTTGCATTATTGAACAGGCGGTCAGTAGGATGTCCAGTCAATTGACTGCCCGGAATAGCCAGTACTCCAGCTATCAGACGATCTCGAAGTGATGTAATTCGAGGCTGTACCTCTGGCAAGTCTTCATACGCCAGACGTAAAGCTGTTACAGCACCTACAATTCCTGCCACATTCTCTGTACCTGCACGCTTACCTCGTTCCTGTGAACCACCCTGGAGTTGCGGTAGAATGCGCATACCTTGTCGAGCATACAGCATACCTACACCTTTAGGGCCATAGAATTTGTGGGCAGAGAGTGAAAGTAAATCGACATTGAGCTCTGAAACATCTAACGGGAGAGAGCCGCAGGCCTGTACTGCATCGACATGGAAAGGAATTTTCCTGGCTCGGCAAATGCGGCCAATCTCGGCAATTGGCTCAATGGTCCCAACCTCATTATTAGCATACATAATGGAGACAAGAATAGTTTGATCGGTGATCGCTCGCCCGATCTCGTCGGGATCTACGCAGCCATACATATCTACTGGTACATAGGTGGTTTTAAAACCGAAACGTTCCAGGTACTGGCATGTATGCAACACAGCATGATGTTCTATGGGCGAGGTAATCAGATGGTTGCCTTTTTTCTGCGATGCAAAAGCCATCCCTTTGATTGCGAGATTATCACTCTCTGAACCGCAACCTGTAAATGTGACTTCTGTTGGACGGCAACCAAGGATATCCGCTACTTGTTCCCGTGCACTATCAATAGCTTGCATTGCATGACGCCCTAGTGTGTAGATACTACTCGCATTACCATACTCAGTAGTGAAGTAAGGTAACATAGCATCTAACACACGCTCATCGAGGGCGGTAGTGGCAGCATGATCGAGATATATGGTACGTTCCGGCATTGAGTCTTATTCCTGCTAACGTGGATTGCATGATTCAAGTTACAATTTTTCGCACCTTCTATTGTACCACAGGTTTGTACAGAAGTTACTCTTCCTAATATTGCTACTGAATTGAAAGAAGTAAAAACCCTATTCACCCGCCGGCCAATTAAAGCTCGTGTCAGGGGTTATGTTCGGACTATTATACGCGATGGTTATAACCTGGTGTGGCTGCAAGACAAGCTGGTTAAAATTCTCGGTAACCTTTTTTCCATCGACATACACTGTCCAATCCGCAGATGAAGCCAGCTCATTTTGGAACCCTAGCGAATTGAAAGACTGTTCCCAAATGTTGAGGAAGTTTCCCAGGGTTGGGGATCCCTGTTTGGGAAACTCAATATGTATCACCCCATCACTCGTATGTGTGTGCAACCAATAGAAGCAGGATTGGTCTGATGCTATACCTATGCCTTGAGGAATGGTTACTTGCTTACTATTAATATAAATGGTCAGGTGTGCATGAATGTGATAGGCGGTTTGCTCCAAAGCATCGCAATATATCCCATCAACTGGTGGATAGGCAGAGTTAACCACTTGTTCAGTTGGCGTTGCCTGATTCTGCGCTGACGCGTTGTTATGTGTATTCGAATATGCTGCAAAGGAGACCGCAGCAACAATCAATACAGCAACCGCAATGAGGCTACCTATTAGAATACGTTTATTACGAGCAGCGCGCCGTTTCGCATTCAACTGACGCTGTCTTTCTTCTTCACGTCTCTCTTGCTTCATAGCCTGGCGTGTTGGCTGTTTAGTCGCTGAATTGCTCTGCTTCACAGTACCACTGGCTGTTTGTTTATTCGCCGGGCTAGCTTGCTTAGCATTTTGGTTGCTTGATTGTTTATTTGCACCTTGCCCCTGCTTCGACGTTTGTTTGCTCATGGAACACATCCAACTTTCAAAGGATACTACCTTTCGTTCGGATGAGCCGCCAGCTAGATACTTCCTTGCATCTTGCCTGAGCGTTAGCTATGCGCGTAGCGCAGTTGGCAAGATGTTTTTAATAGTTCGCAGCATCGTTTCCGAACGTTTAAAAAGGTTATTTACGCTTTTTTCTTAAAGAAGCTCTCGTTCATACTACCAGTACGATATCCTAACAGATCAACAGTCACATACATGTAACCAATATTGCGCAGGCCATCAGTGACAACTCGGCTTATCTGATCTTCCAACAAACGCGGAATTTCTGTGCGCTCAACTTCTATACGTGCAATTTTGTCATGATGCCGCACACGTACTTGCCGGAACCCAAGATCTCGCAGCAATTTTTCCGCTTTATAAATCATTTGCAATGTAGCTATATCAACCTTATTTCCATATGGAATACGTGAAGAGAAGCAAGCCATTGCTGGCTTATTCCAGACGGGTACCCCTAAGAAGCGAGCCACAGCACGTATTTCACGTTTACCCATACCGGCCTCTTTTAGAGGACCGCGCACACTAAATTCACGTGCTGCCCGTTGTCCAGGACGGAAATCGCCATCGTCGTCTTTATTAACGCCATACGCGATATGACGTAGATTGTGCTGTTTCGCCAGTGGTTCCAGTTGGGTAAAGAGTTCTGTTTTGCAGAAGTAGCAGCGATTGAAGTCATTAGCTACATAACGCTCATCTTCCAGTTCATGTGTTTCAAGCGTAATTACTGGAGTACCCATTTGTTCTGCGACAGCCAACGCTTCTTCTGTTTCTTCGGCAGCATATGCTGGCGAGGAGGCTATAACACCCATAGCTCGCGTACCCAATACTTT
>DATMNR010000599.1:0-4899 GCA_035568795.1 Ktedonobacteraceae bacterium | reverse complement strand
CAACATTACGCTATTCAGGAGCAAGGAGGACACATGCCTGATACAGCCCTCGTCATTCTGGCTCGTTATCCACAGATTGGCACGACAAAAACACGTTTAGCGCGAACGATTGGTGATGAAGAAACAGTTCGCCTCTACCGGGCATTCCTGTCTGACCTGGCTCATCAGTTCGCAGGACAAATATGCGATCTGCACTGGGCATATACACCCGCCGAAGTTGACTATCTGTCCTTTATAGCAACTCTTGCTCCAGCTCTTATTGAGCATATGCATGCATTCCCACAACAGGGAAACGACATGGGCGCTCGCTTACACCACGTTTTTCGATGGACGTATGATCGAGCATATCAACGCACTATTGTGATAGGTTCAGATTCACCTCAAATCAATCTGAAAACCGTTGAGCATGCTCGAAAAGCGCTCGATAAAGCCGACGTTGTGCTCGGACCTGCAGATGATGGGGGATATTACTTGATCGGAATGCGAAGGCCATATGATGTATTCAGTGGCATTCCCATGAGTACCAGTGTAGTGGCACAGAAGACAATCGAGCTAGCACAAAGTCAGGGCTTAAAGGTTCATACCCTGCAGCATTTGTTTGATATTGATGAATTGCCTGACCTGCTGCGTCTGGCACAATTGCTGGAGACAAATAGTTCACTTGCTCCAGAAACTGCCACCTGCCTGGCAACTATCAAGGAGTTAGTATGACATTTTCTATAGCCACACCTCCAACGACGCTGCCGCGCTCAATTTATATTGAACCGACCAGCAGGTGTAACGAACTATGCCAGCAGTGCCCGCGCACCCTACTCTCTCGTGAGGATGACCGTGATCTGAGTTTCGATAATTTCCGTTTTATTGTGGATCAGTTTCCAAGCTTGGAACGAGTAGTGTTGCACGGTTTGGGTGAACCATTGCTCAACAAAGAGTTACCACGCATGATTCGTTATCTCAAAGCGCGTGGAACCTATGTGCTCTTCAATTCTAATGGCATTCTACTCAATGCCAAGCGAGGCCAGGAATTGATCGATGCAGGGCTTGACGAATACCGCCTCTCGATGGATGGCGCAACACGTGAGACCTATGCCCAGGTGCGAGGTGTGGATGCATTTGATAAAATCTGGCGCAATGTCCGCGCATTTATCGCCATGCAGCAAGAACAGCAGGCTAATAAACCAGCGGTCTCTCTCTGGTTCACAGCAATGAAGGAAAATTTACACGAGTTACCAGGTCTCATTGATTTAGCGTACGAGCATGGAATTCGTGAAATCCATTTGCAACGTCTTGTTTACTTTGAGCAAGGGCTGGCACACTCGAAACAGGCGCTATTTCGTCGTTCCACTCGCGAAGAACTGGAACTCGTGCGTCGATCTGAGGAGTCGTGCAAGCAACTGGGTATTGCCTTCAGCGCGGCAGGCTCTGCTACCCCGGTAGAGAGCTTGATACGAGATTTTGGTGATCGACCCTGGTCTGGTTGCCAGCGTCCATATACTCTAACCTACATAACCTCGAGCGGCAATGTACTCTCGTGCTGTTTTGCTCCCTTTGGACACACCAGCGCAAAGGAATATAAAGAGGAGCGTGTATTGGGGAATGTCTTCCAGGAACCAATTGAGGCAATCTGGTGTGGTGATCGATATGAAGCTTTTCGCCGCGATTTCGAGAGTGACCATCCTGCTAAACATTGCTCGCAATGTGGCATCAACTGGAGCTATTAAAGAAGAACAATGCCTAAATTGCAAGTACCCGAAGTAATTCAGCTAGCTGATAAGCGAGTGACTATGAAGCGTCCCTGGGGACGTATTCTTACGCTTTGCTCCCTTTTCTCGCTTTCGGTTATGATCTATATTCTGCTCATTCATGCATCGCCTCAGAGTGATGATCACATCGCTCCATTTTTGCATGTATGGATGATCAGTTTTCTCCCGTATTTTGCGGCCTGTGCCTTTGTACTGGCTACGAAACCGCTAGCGGGGAAATGGCGCCGAATAGAGTTAGGAATTATTGTACTTGGTGCATTCATACTGCGCGTTATGCTTCTCCCACTTCCACCTGGGCTGTCACATGATTCCTGGAGGTATCTTTGGGATGCACGAGTAACCTTGCACGGTTTCAGTCCATATGTGTATCCTCCCGGGTCCAAAGTCCTGGCAGGGCTGCAAAATACGATCCTGTATACCAACAGCCGCTTTCGCAACGTCCCTACCATTTATCCGCCAGGTGCACAGGCAGTGTATCTCTTAAGCTATCTACTTGCTCCAGCAAACCTCTTTTTCCTAAAGGGCCTCTTTGTTATCTTTGACATGGTTACTTGCGTCGCGCTGATCGTTTTGCTTGGAAGGAAAGGACTTGATCAACGCCGCGTCATACTGTACGCCTGGTGCCCATTACCCATAATTGAATTCGCTGTCCAGGGGCATGTGGATGTCATCACCCTAACGTTTACCATTCTCGCTATTCTCGCTGCCTCCAATCACAGCGTCCGTGGTTATATGCTGACTGGTTTTCTTATCGGACTGGCGACCTTGACCAAAATTTATCCAATGCTCTTACTTGTTGTTATCCTACCCGACGGGAATAATAAGGATACGCCAGTCATGCAACGCATGAGATACCATTACCTTCCCTTACTGGGAAGTTGTTTTGCCACTATCATCATTGGCTACTTGCCCTATCTTATTATGGGACATGGGCAAGCATTTGGTTTTTTTGCTGCCTACGCCAGCGAACAGGGCCAGAATGCCGGGGTTACACAGCAAATTGTGCATTGGTTGGGTGATCGATTGCGCTTACCCCTCACGAAGACGATCACGCTTGAACATTTTGTTGATGTATTCGTGATTGGCATTGCTTCAGTGACCGTCTTTGCGTTACGTTGGCGCAATTGCATAAGTATAGAAGCAGGTACTCTTATACTTTTTGGCGTAATTCTCTCGATATCATCCCACGTATTTCCCTGGTATTCGACCATCTTACTACTCTGGGTACCTGTATTATTGGTCCCACTCCGGTCCCAAAGAGGGCTAGCCGGTCAGGGCCTGGCAATTATTGCTGTGTGGTACTCAACAACAACAGTTTTACTTAGCTACTTTTTTAATCCTGTACAAGGCGTTCCCAATGATTGGACACTGTATTACAGGCTCGTGTATTGGCCAGTTTTGGTAGCATTGTGCGTAGCAGCGTTGATAAGTGTAATCAATTTTATGAGATATCAGAATAGGGTGCAATATGCAAAACATTCAACAAAGTACTCCTGAAGAAGCAGATACATCTATATTGCCGGCCCGTAAAGCCATCCTCATTACAACCCTTGCTGCGCTTGGAGCTGGCTTGGTAGCTAGTTTAACATCGGTGGCAATTATGTTTGTCCTACACGTGGTGGGAGGTATACCCACACCTATGGAACTTTTTGGAGACCGTCTTCTGAAGCTTTTGCCTGCACCAAGATTTGTGGATATGTTGATCTTTTTTAGCCCGCATTCGAAAACTACTCCCCTTGGACTGGCGCTTCTAGGTATGATCGGCCTCGGAACAATCCTGGGACTACTTTACGCTGCCATTGTGCGAATCAAACTTCCGGTAAACGGCTATCGTCCTACTTTGCGTGAATGGCTGACCGCGTTGATCTTTACAATTGCCATGACCGCGGTAGCTATCATCCTTTTCTGGACCGAAATTGGACAAAACTTTCTCGGTTTGCCTATTGGATGGGCTATGCTGGTCAACTCGTTTGCGCTGCTGGCTGATTTTAGCTTCTACACTTTGACTCTCTGTCTCACGTTTCGCATTCTGTTACCTAAAGAGCAGGTTATTGGGGCATCAACTGAACGTAGTGAGCGTCGACAATTGCTAGCTCGTGCTGGCGTCGTGGCACTTGGAGTCGGCTCCGCAGTTGGAACAGTGGGATTAATCAAAGGGTTGCTTAGTAACTACACAAGCTATGACGGATCAGAAACTTTTACACACAACGGTTTCACAGCGCCTATTACCCCTACAAGCGAGCATTACACTGTTACACAAAATGTCGTTGATCCAATGGTGAATATCTTAGTATGGCGACTAGAAGTGACAGGCCTGATCGCAAACACAGGAACCTATACCTTTGAGGAATTACGAAATCTCCCCTCGATCTCGCGCGCTGTGACATTGGAATGCATCTCAAATGGGATTGGAGGACATTTCGTAAGTACTGCTATCTGGCAAGGAGTGACTTTGCGTACCCTGCTGGAAAAGCACGGGGGAGCATTGCCTGGCGCACGTTATATCGCCTTTTACAGTGTTGATGGATATAGTATAAGCCAGCCTATTGACGAGGTCCTTGCAGTGGATCCTATTCTGGCCTGGAGTATGAATGGTTCTGAGCTACCCATACGCCACGGCTATCCCCTGCGTGCACTCATTCCCGGCCGTTTTGGAGAGGAGAATCCCAAGTGGCTGACACGTATTGAATTGACTGACCATTTCGTAGGTGGTCTCTATGCAGACCAGGGTTGGTATAACGGACCCCTGCACACTATCACGCGCATTGACCGTCCTGATGGTCATATCCCATTCAACCAAAGCATCGAAATCGGTGGTATAGCCTTTGCTGGTAATCGTGGTATTCAGAAGGTAGAAGTAAGTGTTGATGGCGATATATCCTGGAACACCGCGAAATTGAACCCTCCGCTCTCCGAGGATTCATGGGTTTTGTGGACGTGGCAGTGGGAGCCGAACCTCCCTGGTCCGTATACCATCGTTGCACGATCTACCGATGGGACAGGTCAATTACAGACAAGCCAGAAACAAGGCACCGTTCCCAATGGCGCAACTGGCTATCATTCGATTCAGGTGCAGGTGGGCTAAACGAAATATTCTATAGAAGCAAGGTGGCAAGAGAAGCATGCAGGAAAGCCG
>DATMNR010000598.1:0-7385 GCA_035568795.1 Ktedonobacteraceae bacterium | reverse complement strand
CCAGAGCAATAGCAGTATTGGCAGCATTGCCACTGATTGGACGTACATCCGCTTGACGGGCATTGAAAAGTTCGAGAATCTCTGTGGTAGCCATGCGTTCGATTTCGTCAATATAGCGGGTTCCCTGGTAATAACGATTCGTTTTATCTCCTTGATTAGGGTGTCCCTCAGCATAACGACCCATAAAGTCGGAGATCTGTACTCGCCGTACAGCCTCACTGGGTGTATTTTCGCTGGCGATCAGGTTGATTGCTTTTGTTTGCCTCCAGGTATTTTGTTCTGCTATTATGTTCTCAATGTCGCTGATTTCGACTGTCATATATCCTCCTTCGCATGTTGTTTATTGTTGAAATATGTAATCAAGTATAGCATGGTTTGTGTTATGCTGATAGCGTATCTGGCCATGCACATTACTGACTTTAACGTAGAGAAAAGAAGGAAAATAGAACGGTCTGAGTCGTGAAACTCTCTCGAATCTCGATACGTGGACAACTGGTTCTTAACATCTTGTGGTTCTCTTTAAATGCCCAATCCGCCGCTCTGCTGGCTATTATCATCCCAACACAGATCTTACTGTTTGTTGCTCGCGGGCCAGTTGGGAACGCAGAGCAAGCAACTTTTCTAGGTTGGATTATCACAGGAGCATCTGTCATCTCTCTATCACTTCCACCATTGATTGGGTCATTATCTGATCACACACCTGGGGCGCTTGGACGTCGTCGTCCTTACATTCTCAGCGGAGGATTGATTATTGTCCTCAGTACGCCATTTCTTGCCATATCCGAGAACGTGTTTATCTTTCTTGCAGGATTATCTCTTTTACTCGTGGGTAGGAATATCCTGACTCCAGCTTATCAGGGTCTCATACCGGATAATGTGCCAAAGGAGCAACGAGGAGCAGCATCAGGATTTGTTGGAGGATTGACAATTCTTGGTAGCGTAGTGAGCTTAGCTCTGGCCGCTTTGCTCCTTGGTGGAGTTAACCAGGATTCTTACAGTAAAAGCATGATACGCCTGGGTGCTGGTATTTACTATATTGTAACTGCAATTATTATTCTCATCGGAGTACTGATTACAGTTATTGGTGTACGGGAAATGCCCTTTATAGCTGGTAAGCGCCCCTCTCACGAATCCGAAGAGAATAACATACATCGATTCTCTCGCTGGTTCACGCACACCTGGATAAGGCCCTGGCGCTCCCGAAACTTCACCCTTGTCTTCCTCACACGAACGCTAATCATGACTGGGCTAGCTCTGTTCATGACCTTTATTGAGTACTACTTTGCCAGAGTTCAACACGTCCAGAACTTTGTGCAAGCGACAGCTATGGTTGCAATATTAGCATTAGGTGGAGGAGTAATAAGTGGACTTGTGTTTGGAGTGCTGTCAGATCGACTGCGCCGGCGCGTGCCGATTGTCTGTATTTCAACACTCTGCATGAGCCTGACTTCGCTGGCGTTCGTACTTTTTCCCAGTTATCTTGCCAGTTGGCTCTGGCCCTTAGGGGTATTATTTGGGCTAGGGTATGGAGCTTACACGAGTGTAGACTGGGCCTTGTCAATCGATGTTTTGCCCTCGCTAAAAGATGCAGGTAAGGATCTCGGATTGTGGAATGCCTCCGGTATCCTGCCTGATGTCTTTGCTCCTTTGATAGGCAGTTTCATCATTTATATTGCCGCTAGCTATGGACAAACTGCGCTGGGCTATCGGCTCGTCTTCTCAGTTGCCACGCTCATCCTTGTTGTAGCAGCAGTGAGTATACTATGGGTACGGGAGAAATGAAAAATCTCAATCAGAAGCCGCAACCCCTTTAACCAGATACGCCAATGTCCTCATATCCCCTACCAGAAACGTCTCTTTCACATCGACAGGACGAAGCTCACCTTGTCGATTCACCCATACAGTTGTATAGCCCAATTCTGTTGCAGGCACGATATCATACTTAAAACCAAAACCTGCATGCCAGATTTCTGATACATCCAGCCCAAGGCGTTCGCGTGCAAGGAGAAAGCCTTTGTGACTAGGTTTGTATGCTCCTGCTTGCTCAGCAGTGATGATTTCATCGAACTTGACGTCGATAGTGCGCTCTGATTCCGCAATGATCGCATCGTCTGTGTTTGTAATAAGTACCACCTTGACAAGCTTCTGTAGCTCTAGAATAGCTTCTCTGGTATCTGGGAACGGTTTCCAGTAGCCCATAGAATTAGCAAACTTATCGCATTCCTCATCATTTGTGGGAATATGGTAGTTTTCAAAGGCCATTCGCAACGTATCGCGGAGCACCTGGCGATAGGGGCGATATTGTTCTTGAATGTAAAGAAATTGGATTTCTTCCCATTCTGCTTGTAGGGTGAGTGGATCAACATCTTCGTAACCTTTCGAATCCAGACTCTCAGAGAAGAACTGCTGAATTGCGCTTTCCCAATCAATGAGTGTGCCATAGCAGTCAAATGTAATAGCTTTCGGCAATATTAACACGAAGTGAACTCCTTTAAGTGGAAAGGACTTTTGTTAAAATTTAAGTTGTACAAACTACCTGATACTGTTATACTACAACATACCAGACAAACCATATTGGATACGTGTATATTTTTCAATCTAGACGGTACATTCTGCTAATGGCGTGCGATTGCGGCGGCCTCGGACAGGCAAATCATGAGCTATACAGTCATTAAAGGCTGCCTCGTGCATAGATACTCAGGAGGATTTTAGATTTCATGAAGGTCTATACAGCGGAACATATTCGCAATGTGGCATTGATTTCCCATGTTGGATCAGGCAAGACGTCTCTGGTAGATGCGGCGCTCTATGATAGTGGCGCTGTAACACGACAGGGCAAGGTGGATGAGGGCAGTTCAATCGGTGATTATGATCCCGATGAATTAAAACGGCGCATGACGCTTCATGCAAAAGCGTTACCAGTTGAATGGAAAAATACAAAGATCAACTTTATTGATACCCCTGGTTACGCCGACTTTGTGGGTGAAGTAAAAGCAGCTCTACGTGTTGCTGATGCAGCACTTGTAGTCGTGACGGCTGAAAAAGGAGTAGAGGTCGGCACTGAGCTCGTCTGGAAATATGCCGACGAGCGTAAACTACCACGTATGGTGCTGGTCAACAAACTTGATCGTGAAAATACCTCGTTTGACCAGGCTCTGGAATCGCTTCGCAAACAATTTGGTTTAAAGGTTGTGCCTTTACAACTACCAATAGGCGAGCAGACAGCATTTAAGGGAGTCATCGACCTTGTTTCGCAGAAGGCCTATACCTTTGAAGGCGGCAATAAAGTACAAGAAGTCGCTATTCCTGGCGAGCTACAAGATAAGATTAGCAGTTATCGCGAACAACTCATAGAGTCAGCAGTCGAGAGCGACGATGATATTATGGAAAAGTTCCTTGAAGGTGAAGAGTTAAGCGACGAAGAAATCCTCACCGTCGTTAAAAAAGGAACCCGCAGTGGTGAACTCATTCCAGTATTGTGCGGCTCAGCAAGCAAAAATGTCGGTGTGCAGACGCTTCTCGACGCAATTGTAGATTATATGCCCAGCGCGGAAGACTCTGTGCCAGAAGACGCAAAAGCATTTGGCAACAACCTTTCGATGTTTGTTTTTAAGACTGCTGCTGCTCAGGTAGGCGCTATCAGCACATTCCGAATCTATTCTGGCACACTCAAACCAGATAGCCATGTCTTTAATGCGCATACAAAAGCCGATGAGCGTATTGGGCAACTGACGATCCAGCGCGGCAAAATGCAAGAAAATGCAACAGAGATTGCAGCAGGTGATATTGGGGCAGTAGCAAAACTTGCCAACACCCACACTGGAGATACGCTATCCAGCAGTAAAGACTCAACCAGTTCATTGGAGCCAATTAACTTTCCCGAGCCTTGTTTTACTGTAGCGGTTTTCCCTAAGAGCAAAGCTGATCTGGATAAAATGAGCAATGCACTGTCACGTATGGCAGAAGAAGATCGCACCCTGCACGTCTCACGAGACCCAGAAACCGCGGAAGTGCTTCTCTCTGGAATGGGCGAATCACATATCCAAATTGTGGTCGAAGGCATCAAACGTAAATATGGAGTAGACCTCGAGGTTCGTGACCCACGAATTTCATACCGCGAGACGATTCGTAAGAAGGCACGAGCAAACGGACGACATAAGCGACAGAGTGGTGGTCATGGTCAATTCGGTGACGTATGGCTGGAGATTGAACCTTTACCAATGGGCGGGGAAGAAACCTTTGTCTTTGATAATAAAATTGTAGGCGGGGTAGTACCCGGCCAATTCATCCCCGGTGTAGAAAAAGGTGTACGGGAATCACTCAAGCGCGGCTTTATCTCCGGCAATCCGCTGCTTTATATCAAAGTAGCTCTGGTAGATGGCAAATATCATCCTGTCGACTCATCCGCACAGTCGTTTGAGATTGCCGCCTCTTTGGGTATGCAAGAGGCTGTACCGATGGCCAACCCGACTATCCTGGAGCCAATAATGACCGTTACCATTACTGTTCCAGAGGGCAACATGGGCGATGTTATGAGTGACATCAATACAAAACGCGGACGTGTGCTTGGAATGACGCCTATTGATGATAATATGCAACAGATCACCGCTAATGTGCCTCAAGCCGAAATGTTGCACTATGCATCCGATCTACGCTCGATTACACAGGGGCGTGGATCTTTCAAGATGGAATTCTACCAGTATGAAGAGGTTCCACCTAATGTGCAGCAAGAGATCGTAGCACAGCACAAGAAGGTAAAAGAGGAAGCTGAGAAGTAGGGAATATACAGAAGAAGTGGGCCAGGGAAACGAGCGTGTTTCCCTGGCCCACTTCTTCTGTTGACGTCTTAAAAGAGAAATTGTAGAGATTTAGGAAGGACATCAGGGTAATGGCAACCTCTAAAAAATCTCCCAGTGATCGTGAGGCTGGTGAAATCATGCTCAACGAAGTCTTCGCCGTTGTGCAGCGACTCAATGCCGCCGCCGGCCCAGGCATGGTACAAAAAGGTACAAGAAGTGGGAATATGACTTTCAACCCCAGGATTGAGATTGACGAGAATGGTGGCAAGCACTACACGTGCTTTGTGGATATCTATACGCAAGGAAGTAGCAAAGCAGGCACAGATATGAGCCTGGAGTGGAGTAGCACTAATACTGAGCAGTTTAAACAGGCGTTACATCTCCTCTTTCCTGCACTTTCGACTCTTGCCACAGAGGGCTATCTTTCCGATACGTTCACTGTGGGGCAGATCTCAAAAGATGGAGAAGAGATTGAGGTGTACGCGCCAGACGTGCTTAAACCGGGGATGTTGAGCCTTTCTGAAGTAGATGAATAATCGGCCAGGGAGGGTACTGTCACTCTGAGCGGTTGCGAAGGGAATGTCACGTTGCAGATACGAGATGCTTCGCTGCGGCTCAGCATGACACTTGGTTACAGGATTACAAATGTCTATATGAGGTAATTTTTCAGCACCAATGGGTTCAAGCCGGTTACTTATCAATTCAGCATACTTCGATCAGGGCTTTCAGGATGGAATGAGTTATTAGGAGAAAGCATCTGGCGCATGAATGGGACCTCGTGGCGTAATATATCTATTTCTTCTTCTAAACGTTGAGTTGTTGAAGTAAGTTCCAATAACTGTTGTTTACGTTCATTTGAGACATCCAGAAAATAGGCAATAAAATGTGAAAGTTCTTCGGGTATGGTTGGCAAAGCGAATTCAATCGCCTCTTTCCCGATGACTTCAATGAGAGCTTGAAGATATGCGTTGAAGAGTTCTCTTGCCTGGTTGGCATGGCCTATTTGTGTCTGACGTTGTTCAGCTCTATCTTCAAATACTTCCACTAGCCCTGAGATATAGGGTTTTTGACGATGCAGTTCGAGAATACGGAAGCGTTGCAGACCTCGTGCGATCAAGTTCATACGACCATCCTCGAGTCGATCGAGTAACTCAATTTTCGCCATTGTACCAACAAGATATGGTTCTTCTTTTAAATGTTCGCTATTCGGTCGTACAAGTACAATACCAAAGGGTGACTTTTGTTCGTTGCATTCATTCATCATCGTGCGGTAACGAGGTTCGAAGATATGTAGCGGCAGATCTTCACCCGGAAAAAGTACGACATCTAATGGAAATAGAGGCAATTCAATTGCCATGCTTGTTCTCCTGCTCTTTGAATAAGAAGCCTCCGCCTCCTGGAGTATAAATACTAAGAATATCTCCAATGCTTACATCAAATGTCGCCTTCCCTGGAAGTTGTGTAATTGCTCCATCATGTTCAAGAACATTCTTCCCAACTGCTCCTGGTTCTCCTCCGAAGAGGCCATACGGTGCTCTTTTACGCCGTTCAGTCAAAAGGGTTACTGTAGCAGGAGCAAGGAAAATAAGCTCGCGGCAGAGTCCATCTCCGCCACGATAACGACCAGAACCTCCCGAGCCATACCGCAATGAGTAGCTACGCACCCGAAGAGGCATCTCCATTTCCAAAGCCTCGATAGGCGTGTTGCGAGTATTACTCATATGCACATGTACTCCCGAAAGTCCATCCAATCCACTACGCGCTCCCATTCCTCCACCCATCGTTTCGTAGTAAGCAAACACTTTTCCGCGTTCGGTATCATACCCGCCAAAAGTAAGATTGTTCATTGTGCCTTGCGACGCAGCGGGTATTCGATCTGGAGCAAGTTGAGAGAGTGCACCAAAGAGCACATCAACGACTCGCTGAGACGTTTCTACATTACCTGCTGCAACAGCGGCTGAGGGTTGTACCTCATTTCCAGTACGCTGGACATTTGGATCAAGCAAAGAACCTTCAGGTATACGGATGCTCACGGGCTCCAGGCATCCTTGATTTGTGGGGACATGCTCGCCCGCTAAACAACGAACCACGTAAAGAACTGCCGAATGCGTCACAGCCTGTACAGCATTGATACAACCAGTGCTCTGAGCCGCGCTACCAGTAAAATCGACTTCCAGATTTCCATTCTCCGCTCTCATACGTACTGCAATTGGTAAGGATTCGACGCCCCAACCATCATCGTCCAGGTAATCGGTAAAGGAAACTTCACGATCTGGCAATTGTAACAGGGCAACACGAGTAAGTTGCGCTGAATAAGCAAGTAATGCGTCCGCGTGAGCCTGGACGGTGTGTGAACCATAGCGGGCGATAATTTCGTGCAAACGGCGTTCTCCGATGCGTGCTGCAGCCATTTGCGCATCCATATCTCCACGTCGCTCCCATGGAGTACGCACATTTCGATAGAAGAGTTCGAGAACCTCCTGGTTAACTACGCCTTTCTTTGCCAATTTGATTGGAGGAATGATCACGCCTTCCTGATATAATTCGCGTGACATTGGCATGGATCCTGGAGACATACCGCCGATA
>DATMNR010000597.1:0-13251 GCA_035568795.1 Ktedonobacteraceae bacterium | reverse complement strand
TAACCAGATCAAGAATGACAGACCTAATCCAAGCGGGTCAAGAGGAGTTGATGGAGGGGCACCGCCGAGGACAGCCGCTGTATATGCACCTATGGACATAAAAAACGCGATGCCCAATGAAACCTGGCCTGTGTAGCCAGAAAGCACATTCAGTCCCAACGATGCGATAGCCGCGATCAAAGTAAAATTGACGATTGTTAACCAATCTTCAGTTGCCACAGAGAAGAAAATGATTACGACTACCACGGCCAGGCACAACGCAATCCAGCGTGAGAGGCTCCCAAGCAACCGGGGTGGCTGGGCTCTGGCATCCATTGACCCTTTTCTGGTTGCCAGGGAAGCTTTCATAACCGCTCCACCTTTCGCGTACCAAAGAGGCCGTATGGGCGTATAAGCAGTACAAGAATCATGACGATGTAGGGAGCGATTTCATGAAAGCCTGCACCTAGAATATTTGCAAAATGGCTTTCGTATCCTGCGGTCACTACCACAGCCAGGCCAATAATAATTCCCCCCACAACAGCCCCACTTACAGAATCAATCCCTCCCAGAATAATGGCAGGGAAGGCGAAAAGCGCTATATTCCCTAGCGTAGGATCAATAGCAATGGTATTGATAGCAAGAAAGATCCCGCCAATCGTTGCAATAGCGGCAGCGATACCCCAGGCCAGCGCATACACAGTGCGAATGTTAATGCCCATAGCCAGCGCAGCTTCCTGGTCAATTGCAGTGGCTCGCATCGCCAGCCCATATTTCGTGAAACGGAAAAAGTAATACAGGGCAGCGCATAATAGAACTGTCACAACGATGGTCCATAGTTCGTTTGCGCCAAAGTGGACGCCTCCAAAAGTAAAACCACTTGTGAATTCAAATGGTGTGGCGGCAGGAATAGGGTTCGATCCCCACTTCGCAATGACGAGTGTGCGAAGCACAATATCCAGGCCAATAGTTATCATAAGTATGGAGAACACTGGACGACCAACCATGCGCCGCAAAGCAAAGCGCTCAAAGAGTAAACCGATGCATACAGTCACAATGATGCCGAGCACCAGTGCCAGAAAGAACGGTAAATGCCATTCGAAAACCCCGGCTGAGACTATGTATGCGCCCACTAAAAGCAGGCTACCCTGGGCAAAGTTGATGACCTCGCTCGCTTTGAAGATAATGGTAAAACCAAGACCAATCAGTGCATAGATGCACCCCAACGCGATCCCAGCAAAGACGAGTTGAATGAAGTAAGCCATGGTCCCTCCGATGAGCAAGAATGACTATTGGCTGTTGTCGATCGGAATAGACATAGTCTCTGAAGAATATACGGCTCCACTCTCGAATTCTTCACCCAGGTATGCTTTAATCACATCAGGGTTCGCCTGAATCTCAGCCGGAACACCCTGCGCGATCACTCGCCCGAAATCAAGCACAAGGATGCGGTCAGCGATACCCATGACAACTGCCATATCATGTTCAACCAGAATCTGGGTGACACCAAGCTGCTCCTTGATGTCAAGAATAACTGATGCGATGTCCTCAGATTCTTCCAGGCTCATTCCGGCTACAGGCTCATCCAGTAATAACAGTCTCGGTTCCAGCGCCAGCGCACGAGCAAGGTCGGCTCGCTTCTGTAAACCATATGGCAGGCTCCCCAGCATATGATTGCTTAAATGCTTTAACCCCAGCAAATCGAGCAAATGTAAACAATAAGCACGGTTCATCTTCTCTTCGTTACTTGTTATGCCGATATATATACCACCACGTAGAATTCCGCTGTGCATACGTGTATGCCGACCCAGCAGCAGATATTCCAGCACAGTCGAGGTGGGAAATTGTCCAAGATTCTGAAAGGTACGAGCAATTCCGATGCGTACCGCCTGATACGTTTTTAAGTGCAGCAGATTGCGCCCTTCAAAAGTCACCTTGCCTGCAACAGGCTGATAGACACGTGAGAGTACATTAAATAGTGACGTTTTGCCTGCTCCATTGGGACCAATAACTGCAAACAATTCCCCAGGCATTACCTGGAATGACACATCAGTAAGTGCCTTGATACCGGCAAAGCGTACCGAGATTCCTTCAACTGAGAGCAGTGGCGTCACCAATGTGTGTTGCTCAGGTGTGCTCAACCTGGTAGGCATGCCGCTCAAATGGACCACCTCCTCTGAGGTCGGTGTTGGCGGATCGTAGCCATACCACGTTCCTCGCCTTCGTGCAACCCCAGGTAAAACTTCCGTACGCTTTCTTCCTGTAAGAGATCCGAGGCCAATTTTGCCAATGCGACTTTGCCCGTTTCAAGCACATAGCCAAAATTCGCAATGGAGAGCGCCATCTGCGCGTTCTGCTCCACCAGCAGTACAGCTGTGCCATTGGCGTTGATTTCGGTAATGATGGAGCGAATCTGCTGGACCATGAATGGCGCCAAACCGAGGGACGGTTCATCAAGTAATAGCAATTTAGGGCTTGTCATCAAGCCGCGGCCAATAGCGAGCATCTGCTGCTCACCACCGGATAGGTAACCCGCGACGCTTTTGCGGCGCTCGCGCAGTAATGGAAATAGTTCCATCACGCGATCATATGCACGCCGTACAGCAGCCTGATCGCGTGAAGAAATCGCACCCGTACGTAGATTCTCATCAACCGTCAGATCAGCAAAGAGTCGCCGCCCTTCCAGAACCTGAGCAATACCACGCTGTACAATCTGAGTGGCATTAAGGCGATCAATACGCTCGCCATCAAAAAGGATGGAGCCATGTATAATACTGGCTTTGTGGAAGTTTAAGAGGCCTGAAATGGCGCGTAAGGTCGTGGTTTTGCCGGATCCATTCGCGCCTAGTAAGGCTACAACGGACTTCTCAGGTACCTCTATCGAAATACCCTGAACAGCAGGAACGATGTTCTGATAAGTGACTGCGATGTCCTGGAGAAGCAGCATTGCCCATCCTCCTAAGGGTCGCATTTGAGGAGCGATCAGATTGACAAAGGACCATCTACAAGTGTTTTTTAGACGAATATAGAGTAAACAGGTTGAAAGAAGTAGAGGCCCAATCGCAAACTATATTGGGTATACTATACACTAACATCCTGCATTCCGCAAGATTTGGTTTTGATACAATCAATGATTCTGCCAAAAACTACCGCTCAAAATGAGCGCTATGTGAGCGGTATTTTCGATAATGAAGAGAAGTGCGAGGAATAGTGTTAAGAGAAAAAGTCGAATGCTTTTAATAGGATCTCAAAATATGTTATCCTGCTCTGCTCTCAAGTTTGCCCATAGCCTCTTCGTACAGCGACCTTGCAAGGTCACATGCCTGGGGTATTTGAATGCGCTCGTACATCCAGATAAACTTGGCACGCACCGCATCGGCATTCCACTTTTCGTCGCCAGCATCCATCCAACCCAGAAAGACATCAACGTTGACTTCAAGAAAGCTCAGGCTGTCTGCGGCCTGCACAAGATTCTCGTCATTATCTCCGCCATATTCGTGCGCTTTAATCAGGCGCGCGACTTGCTCGATGCTCTCCTGCGATGCACCCTGCTCGCGCAAATAGCCACTAACTATGCGTGCGGAGCGTTCACTATGAGCAATATTGTAGACGGGATTGTCTACCCCATCTCCTGGATCAAGTGAAGGACTATCTGGCCCGGGGAAAGCACGTTCCATATCATGTGTAAGCGCGGCAAGCAGCATTTCCTCAGAAGCTTCAGGCTTGAGACGCTGTAACCACACCTCAGTTTGCAGCAGGTGCTTTCCGCCATGTTCATAGTGAACACTTACCCACTCTCGTGCTCGATCTCTCAAAGTCTCCAAAGAAGTACCTTTCTCATCAATTCCCGCTTGGATCATGAACCATTTTCTGGTATAAGGATTGGAAGGTTATCCCTTGTAATGTGAGTGCATTCTTATCGCTAATCAAAGGCAGAGCCGTATTCGTCACCGAATATTGCATCGAAGCAAAAACCTTGTTCGCTGCCAAAATATCCAATGCTTTTGTCGTCCACGCTGTGATAAAACTGGCATTATTATACTTCCCATCATCGAATGGCAAGCCGTTATGCTGGATTGATTGGTCGGCAGCATAATTCCATTCCGTAATCATTATAGGCAGTTCTGTTCCAAGCGTGACCTGCATGACTGAGCGTCCATCGTTAATATGTGTTGTCCATCGATCAAGATTCGTGAGGCAATTATCCATCGGTTCTCGATAACTGCACGTATATTCGTGCCAGCTAATTGCATCAGGGCGAGGGTTTGCTCCTTGGAGAAACGTCGTCAAATTATTATGGTCGTACTGATAGCTAACAGGGCCAATAAACTTCCCATTCAGCGCAAGATGTTTGAATTGCGGAATATAGGTATTCCACCCCGTTGTATATCTCTCAATCGTCACCCCATTCCAGTCATCTTCGTTGCCAAATTCGTAATAAACCAGGCTATTACCAAAAACGCTATTCACATCCTGAATGATACGTGTATCATTAGCAAGTACATTAGGATCGCGCACGCCCGTCAACACAATGAGAGGGACCGAGCCAATACTTTTCACAGCCTGAAAAGCCTGTATTTCGACATCATTTGGGAGATGTGTGCGCACCGGCACGCGCACTATTCGAACATGCATCTGCAGCATCAATGCTCGTGTAGAAGCGGAAGTCACCACTTGATCGTTACCTGTAAACAAACCCAGATTGGTACCAAAAAGCAGTGGCGAAGCCACTATATTCGGAATAGCAGTAACTGTAGCGATCCCGTTTTGAGTCGCTGTAGCGGTTGGCGATAGAGCAACATGTGTTTGATTTCCAGTCGTTACGTCTTTCACAACCAACACCCCCACAACTACCAGCAGTACAAGCACAAGAGAGATTATAGTAAATACCATGCGACGATTGAAGGTTTTAGAAGAATCTGATTGGGGTCTCATATATACACTGATCCTGATCTATTTAAAATTTGTTCTTAATTCAAATGAATCATACCACTACACAAAGCTACCTAATCATAAATAAACCCGTATTGGCTATGTATTGTTTCGATCTGTCATTCTTCGCTGCCGCTCAGAATGACAAGAGAGAGCCAAAAAATACATTGCCTTCGCCTTAACCCCTACGCTTTTGATCTCGCATCATGTATCACCGCCCACATCTTCTCTGGTTTCAACGGCATATCAACAGTCTCAATCCCAAACGGTGCAAGAGCATCCAGCATTGCATTGACAATGGCGGGCGGCGCGCCAATACAACCAGCTTCGCCTACACCTTTCACACCTAGAGGATTGAGTGGGGATGGGGTCTCAATAAGATCAGTCACAAAACCAGGCACTTCATCTGCAAGAGGCAATGCATAATCCATCAACGTGCTGGTGAGTAGCTGTCCATCCTGATCGTAGATGACCTCTTCATAGAGAGCCTGCGCTATCCCCTGTGCAAGCCCTCCATGGATCTGGGCTTCAGCAAGATAATGATTGAGTACTCGCCCGCAATCATCCACTGCCACATATGTGAGTATGTGTACCTCGCCCGTCTCGCTATCCACCTCGATCACTGCTATATGCGTACCAGAAGCATACGCAGCACCTTGCGAAGCAAAATCCCTCCAGGCTGCTAAACCCTCAATCGGCGCATCATTGACTGGATTGGGTGGTTCATGTTCAATTAGTTCAGGTTGCTCCTCGACCAATCTGGCTAGCTCGCCCAGTGCAATTGATCGTGCTGGAACACCTCTCACAGCTACCTGACCATCCTCTACGACTAGATCAGCAGCATCAACTTCTAACTCTCGTGCAGCTACTTGTATCGCCTTCTCTCGCACTGCTTCAGAGGCAAGAAGCACCGCTGAACCAGCAATTTGCGTAACGCGGCTGCCAAATGTGCCACCACTAAACCCTGGCACAGATGTATCGTTCATACAAACTTCCACCTGTGAACCCGCTAAGCCAAAAACTTGTGCTACAATCTGGGCGAAGGCAGTAAAGTGTCCCTGTCCGGTATGCGCAACGCCGCTCTGCACTAGAATAGTACCATCCTGGCGAATACGCACAGTTGCAGACTCTCGCGGCGCACCAGGTATACTGAAGCTATCACCTGTTAATTCTATAAAAGAGGAAAGGCCAATTCCAAACAACTTTTTGATACCTTTCTCTCGTTGTTCTCGCTGCTTTTCTCGCCATCCTGTGTAATCGACCAGTTCAAGTGCCTTTTCAAGTGCATCCCTATAATTTCCACTATCATATTTGACACCAGTCACTGTCGAATAAGGAAAAGCTTCTTTAGGGATAAAGTTACGACGTCGTACCTCCGCCGGATCAATGTTCAATTCATGTGCAATACGATCCATCGTGCGTTCCATAATATAAGCAGCTTCAGGTCGACCCGCTCCACGATAAGGAGCGGTCGGAACCTTGTTCGTGTAAACACCGACCACTTCGCTATCCACTGCCTGAACCTGGTAGGCACCACTTAGAAAAGACGGCATACGTTGAGCTATCATCGCCGATACACCTAAGTTGAACGCTCCAAGGTCGGCAATCGACCGTACCCTTAGACCGAGCAATCGCCCATCACTCGTGACGGCTGCCTCAATAGTATTCACCCAACCACGCCCTTGAGTTTGAGCTTGTAAATTCTCGCTACGACTCTCAACCCACTTGATGGGTCGCTCATACTTGATAGCCAGCTTCGCAGCGATTAACTCTTCACCTATGAGAGTATTTTTTGCGCCAAACGCGCCTCCCACTTCTGCATTGTGTATGCTTATATGGTCAGCATCAAGGTTCAAGAAAGTTGCCAGCATATCTCGCGCACGGAAGATTGCCTGAGAAGACATCCAGGCTGAAAGTACGCCGCTTGACGGATCATAGTCGAACATACAAACTCGTGGTTCGATAGAGCTGGGTGCCAGTCGTTGATTGACGACACGCAGTTGGATGATACGATCCGCACGCTCGAAAATAGCCTTGACATCCCCACCGCTTAACTGCGTAGTAAAAGCCATATTGGAACCAAATTCCTCGTAGAGCAATGGACAATCCTTTGCGAGGGCCCTCTCCGGATCTATTATCGCTTGCAATGGCGAATAGTCCACCTCAACCTGTTCAAGAGCATCCATCGCAACATACCTGCTACCAGCAAGTACAACTGCTACAGGATCACCCACATATCGCACCTTGCCAATAGCTAAAGGTCGTCGTTCTGTATTTTTGAGTCCAGGCAGTGGCACATAATCAAGCGTGCGCATATCATTCACCAGCTCTGACCCGGTAAAGGCAGCAACAACATCCGTTATAGCGAGTGCAGCACCAAGCCTGATACTCTCAATCGCTGCATGAGCATAGGGGCTGCGGACTACAGCCATATAGAGCGCTTGAGGCCTTCCCTTTGGCGGTCTTAGATCATCCACAAAACGAGCCTGCCCGGTTATCAGCTCAAAATCTTCCTTGCGACGCTCTAATCCAGCCGCTAAACGCAATTCGCTCATCTGTTCTCCTTTTATCACTCACGTATGTGCCTCAGATTTTATGGTAAAATAGGTTGTCAGCTAAATCTAATCAATTCTTCTATCTTCACCTGAACTGGAGCAGATCATTGCACCTTCGCGGAACTGGATACGCCCTCATAGCCTCTCTCATGTTTGGATTTGGGGTAGTTCTTGCAAAACTGCTGTCAGGCGAGATCGATGCTGTGCTCGTTGCATTCCTCAGCCTTTCCATTGGAGGTCTGTTACTGACTACATACCTTCTGTTCACGGGAAATTCGATCTTTCACAATCTATCTATGCTCAATCGAGCAGATTGGATAAATATCTTCTTGCTCTCATGTATAGGAACCGCGCTTCCTCTTCTCTTTATCGTCGCCGGTTTTACACATACAAGCGCTTTAGAGGGAGGATTCATCCTACAGCTCAATGGCATGGCTGCATTAATTTTTGCGTTACTCCTTTTACACGAGCGATTTCGCCTTAGACAAGGTCTAGGCATCCTCTTACTGTTAATTGGCAGTATGCTGGTCGTCCTTAAAGGTTCGCAAGGAGGCGTCGACTGGAACAGTGGGAGTCTGGGTAATCTTCTCATCCTCGCTGGCGCGATTGGCCTTGGCTTCGGCTTTATCCCTGCCAAACGCCTGTCTGAGCGCGTTGAGACATTGCAACTAACTGCATTGCGACTTTTACTGGGAGCTGCAACGCTTTTGCCTATTGTCGCATTCCAGATCCTCTTCCAGCCCCAATCATTACTTTGGAAACCCACTTTCACCAGCTTGTGGGCGCTCCCTGTATATATTCTCACCAGTTTTTGTCTGGGCTATCTCAGCCAGCAGGCAGGATTTCATTTGCTCAAAGCATGGGAAATGGCTACGATCATGCAAACTGTCCCCTTATTTTCCACAATATTTGCGGTACTCTTGCTACATGATACCATAACGCCTTTACAAGCGGTTGGAGGCTTTCTTGCTGTGCTCGGCGGAATTATTGCCTCGTTAAGCAACAGGAGACCTGTGCCGATTGCATCCGCAGAAGTAATGTCCTTGCAACAAGAATCAGGGAAAGATCATGCACTTCATGAATGACATCAATCTCTATCCGTGTTTCTCCGCTAGCGAGTTAGCTAACCGCTATGTGCGTGTTCGCGCATTAATGCAAGAAGCTGGCATCTCTGCCCTCATCCTACATGGGACTGCTGGTTCACATCAGGAAATACAATTTCTTTCAAACTTTCTGGTAACACGGGAAGCAATGCTTGTTTTCCCACAAGATGGCGAACCAACGATGTTTGTCCAATACTACAACCACCTCCCCAATGCGCGACGGGTATCTTCTATCGAAGACTTATGTTGGGGAGGCTCGGATATCGCTACCACCACTGCAATCAATGTACAAGAAAGAGGCCTCGCGCAGGGTCAAATAGGGATCATTGGCACAATCCCTCTCAAACACTATGAGACCATTAGAAAGGTGCTTCCAGGGGCAACCTTTGTTGACTTTGCACCACAGATGCAACAACTCCGTTTGATCAAGAGTGACGAAGAGATTATGTTTTTACGCAAAGGAGCTGAATTCAGCGATCTGGCTATTGAAGCGCTTGAACGTGAAGCTCGTCCAGGTATCTCTGAACACGAACTGGCGGCAATCGTCGAATCAGCTTACCTTGGTCTGGGTGGTAAGAACCATATTCACTATATGGCTACCACGCCTATGCATAACCCAACGGTATGTGTCCCGGCTCAACAACAGTCGAATCGCCGTCTTGAGAAAGGCGACGTACTCATTACCGAAATTAGCGCACATTACCACGGCTATCCAGGCCAAATCCTACGTCCATTTGCAATCGGTGTGCAACCCACACCTGAATACCAACGCATGTATGACGTCGCCGTTGGTGTATACAGAGACATCGCCGAGGTGATTCGTGACGGGGCGACCATCAATGAAGTACTCGATGTTGCAGAATATATCCATACTGCTGGTTTCACGATCTACGATGACTTGCTTCATGGCTTTGGAGGAGGATACTTACCGCCAATCTTGCGTACGCGACGAACAAGCGCTAAACCGCCACAACCTTTCATATTTCGGGAGAACATGACTATTGTAATCCAACCCAATGTAATCACCATAGATGAGCGCATGGGTGTTCAAGTGGGTGAGTTAGTACGAGTTACCCGTGATGGCATCGAGTCACTCCACCACTATCCAATGCGATTCATTCAATGTGGATAGCAGTCTCTGCGATGTCAGTACATCACAGTACCAGAGGAAACATTCAGGTCTTCCCCTGTTATCGAGGCTGCTTTTTCTGAAGCGAGAAAGACAGCTGCAGCAGCTATGTCTTCTGGGGGAACGACGCGTCCAAGTGGCGAATTGCTGGTAAATTGTCGTAATGCCTCATCCTCACTAATGCCTTGTGAAGCAGCTATCTCACGAACTACTCGTTTAAGTCGCTCTCCTTCAACTGCACCAGGTGAGATTACATTGACCCGTACACCATAGGGGCCTACCTCCCAGGCAAGTGTCCTGGCGATGCCAACAAGGGCCAGCTTGCTACCTGCGTAAGGTGTGCGCCCAAACAGTGGTCGCTTCCCGGTCATAGAACTGATCATAATGATACTCCCAGACCGTTTCTCGATCATTGCTGGGAGAAACGCCCGGCAGCACAAGTATGCACCAGTCACATTGACAGCAAAGGTCTCCTCCCAATCTGCAAGAGAGATATTCCAAAGCGGTGTAGTTGGCCCGGTAATGCCACTATTGTTCACCAGTACATCGACTCGACCAAAGAAACCAAATGCTTGCTCTGCTAGATTGTATACACTATCTTCGTTGCGAATGTCGGTTTGGGCTACCAGCGCTTTACACCCAAGATCCTCGACCATAGCCTGTGTTTCTTCAAGCGCCTCCTTCGATCTAGAAGCCAGCACCAAATTGGCTCCTTCTTTAGCATACGCCAGAGCAATGGTACGTCCTATCCCTCGTCCAGCTCCAGTTATGACTGCTATTTTATCTTGAAGTTCCATGTGTTCTACTTTTGCCAAACATAGAATTCGATGATATAGCCATCGGGATCGCGAATGTACATCTGCATAACCCCGTCGCCGCGAGGGCGCGGCCCACCCACAATCGGGATTTCACGGGCTTGCAGGTAATGGCGAGTTTCTTCCAGATCAGCAACCTCGAAAGCGAAATGAGTGACGTGACCGATGGAGAGCTCATCTCGGCTATACCCCCCTGGTTGTACCTGATCAACACGTCCTGGTTCATCTTCACCAATCAGATGTATCTCAGCGCTCCCTTTACGCAGCCAGGCACCAGGGAAATCAAAATTGCTCGGGCGAGGATGTTCCTCCATCCCAAGCAACTGAACATAAAAGTGCCTCGACTGCTCTACATCTTTTACGAGTAAAGCTACATGATCCAATCTGCGAATCTCCATAGCTTCATCTTCCTTGAAATACTGTCGCAGCTAAAAAGTGATTGACAAAGACTGAAAGAATTATGTGAACGAGATCGCACTACAAGAAGAAAGGTGTTGAGTTGAGTCTGTTTCAATGATATCTGGGGAATACGCTAAAAGTCAATGGTTAACAGGGCCCACTTCACGAGGCCTGCCATACTCGCACTGTACCATCATTACTGGCTGAAGCAATTAACTGCCCGTCCGGGGACCAGGCCACATCATTGATCCCCAGTGTATGACTGCGATAAGTGTAGATAGTAATCCCACTCGTCGCATCCCAAATTTGAACAGTCTTCTCAATGCCTGCTGGAGCTGAGGCGATGCGTTTGCTATCCGGTGACCATGCCACGGTACTTACAGGAGTCATATGACCTTTATATGTAAGAATATGCTTTCCAGTGGCCACATCCCATACTTGCACGCTGTTCTCACCTCCTGAAAAGATATTGCCACTTGCTGAGGCGATGCGTGTGCCATCCGGTGACCACGCTACGGCATTCACCGTACTTGTATGATCAAAAGTAAAGATGAGCGTGGTGGTGTTAGTATTCCAGACCTGCACCGTCTTGTCTTCGCTTCCGGAGGCGATGTGATTGCCATCCGGTGACCATGCTACGGAAGAAACCAGACCCATATGCCTTGAGTAGGAACGTATGAGGATTCCATTGCTGGCAGCCCAGACCTGTACCGACTTGTCTTCACTCCCTGAGGCGATAAGCGTACCATCTGGCGACCACGCCACGGTATGCACCGGTAGCGTGTGCCCACTGTAGGTGAGAAGGCGTGCTTTCGTGACAGCATCCCACACCTGCACAACATGCTCGCCTTTAAAAAAACTATTGCCGCTGGCCGAAGCGATGCGATGGTCAGTACGCGCAGGTGACCAGGCGACTGCGTTGACATTCGTGGTATGGCCACGATAGACAAAGAGGTGAGCACCGCTAGTCGCGTCCCAGACCTGTACCGTCTGATCCCAAGAGCCAGAGGCGATCCGCGTTCCATCAGGGGACCAGGCGACTGAGGCCACCGAATTCAGATGTCCTACATAGGTAACGAGGGTGCTGCCCATTCGCCTTTGCTGTGAAAGCGCGAACAACCCAAAACCACCAGATATACCGACGAGTCCAACCATGCTGATTGTGCCAATCAACAGCGCGCGCCGTGAGATACCGCGTCTATCTTGTGTTGGCAACTGAACCTCGCTTTCGGGTCGGGTGACGGAAGCATAGAAGGACACTTGCCCGGGTGAGTGCATTACTGGATCAAACCAGCCAGTGGTGTTCGGTAGTACGGTCTTTTTCCCTGGCAGATAATCCAGACAGGCTTGTTCAAAGGCAGTCGCGAACTGCTGCACACTAGTAAAGCGCTGGTGCGGGTCCTTCTCCAATGCCTTGAGTACAACGTCTTCGATGGCGGTAGGAATGCCGGGAACATGCTCACGTAAGGGAGGTGGTTTTATATGCAGGTGCTGTGTAGTAATCTCAGTTGTCGTGCCGTGGAAAGGGAGACAACCACACAGCCATTCGTAGGCGATAACACCCAATGCGTATTGGTCGCTGGCCGGACGAGGCTTGCCCTGGATTTGCTCTGGTGCCATGTATGAGACTGTGCCAGTGATCTCTTGCGTGCTCTGTGAGCGAGTACTATGAGCCATCACGGCAATGCCAAAGTCGCTGAGTAGCATGTAGTCGTACCCGTCCAGCAGCATATTCTCTGGCTTGATGTCTCTATGAACCAACCTGGCATTGTGCGCACACTCTAATGCGCCTGCAGCTTGCTTGAGGTAGGTAAGAATTATATCAAGTGGCGGGCGAGTACCTTTCGGATAGCGCTGGCGCAATGTCCCATTGGATGCATAACTCATGACGAGAAAGGGGATATCCTGCTCTATATCAAAGTCCAGGATGCGTATAATATGGGGATGCTCTAAGCGGGCAAGAGTGCGCGCCTCTGCCAGAAAGTGCTCCACTGCCTCGTCTGGTAAGTGCGTAAAGAGCATTTTGATGGCAGCTTGCGTTCCCAGCCGCAGATGCTCGCCTAGATAAACCTGGGCGAATCCTCCTTGTCCCAGTAGACGCAGCAGGCGATAGTTACCCAGACGTTGGTCTACACGGTCGACCATAACGAACCTTCCTTTAAGGAGCAGAACTTTCCCTATGTTTGTCAGAAATTAAATTCGAAGTCGCGGATCGATGCTGTGATTTCACATTCACTTGATAATAACGAATATACTCTACACAAGGCACAATATGAGATTTTGGGGGAGTTGCGTGTCTAATTTTGCATATCGATGCTGGCTCCTACACTCCACGCCCT
>DATMNR010000596.1:0-13118 GCA_035568795.1 Ktedonobacteraceae bacterium | reverse complement strand
TCATGGCTGAAATTGTGGCAACACGGCATGGGAAAGATGCTTCGGCTTTTCTCGATTGGAGTAAGAAGTAGGGGAGGGCAGCCACCAGGGCGACGCAAGCGTCCCATCCCACATCCATGCACTGCCCGCCCCTACATCAGGAAAGATTGGTAGCAAGTTGCAACTTGCAGAGAATTGTTTCGTTATATAGATAGTAATGAAATATGTGTGGGTTGAGAGGGTATGCCAGGTTATATATAATTATTCGTTTAAGAAATTTCATAAAATGAATTGATGCCTTGAGAGGAATTATTATGCGTTCATGTGAATTTTGTAGGTCTGAAATTCCTGATAATGCCGGTTTCTGTGGGATTTGTGGGAGGGAGGTTCGAAGTTTGCCTCAATCAATGGGAGGAAATGGCAATGCGATTGTACCTGGGCAGAATTTTTCTGGTCCGGGAAACAGTGGGCGTGTATCAGAGTCTCCAGGGCGCTCGAGTCGCAAACCTTACCAGTTTTCGTCTCAACCATATCAAGATCAAAAGCAGGCGGATATACCGACGGTTGCTTATTCACCACCGGCTTCTGTAGTTGCTCCAAATCAGCAAACGCCATATTCCAGTCCTCCAGCAACGGTAAACCCAGGCGCTGAAAGATATCCTTCTGCTCAACCTCCGCCGCCGCTGTATGTCGGTAATCCTAAGCCACTAAAGAGAGGACAAGCGAATCCATCCCAACCTAAAGGTAGGGGTAAAGGTTGTTTGATCAGCGCTGCGGTGGTGCTTTTAGTGCTGTTCATTTTGGGCGCAATCGCTATCCCAACAACACAAAAAGTGCTGGCTTTTGGTTCTGCTATCTCTACACAATCATCACTGAGCACTCAGACAGGTTATATGAGTACGAGTGATCGCGTTAATATATTAGTAATGGGATATGGTGGCAGTGGCCATGATGGGGCATACTTGACGGATTCGTTGGTTGTGATGAGTTTGATGCCGCAAAGTCATCATACCACGCTGATTGCTGTTCCGCGTGACCTGTGGGTACAGAATCCTGCAAATTCTGGAAATTATACAAAGATTAATGCGGTTTACCCTGTTGCTTCACAAAATAACGCTCATGCGGTAGCAGGTGGCGATGCTGCCGCACAGAAGGTGTCACTGGTAACGGGCCTGGATATCAAATACTGGATGACCATCAACTTCGCTGGATTTCGTGATTTCATTAATGCAATTGGCGGTGTTGATGTAAATGTTCCAGACAGTTTCAAAGCCAATTATCCTGCAAATGATGATCCTTCTATTAACGCAAGCTGGAAAATAGTGCAATTTACTAAGGGATTGCACCATATGGATGGCGAGACAGCGATTGAATACTCTCGTGCTCGCTATGTGATTGATAATCCTGCCGAGGGTACCGATTTTGCTCGTTCAGCTCGCCAGCAACTGATTATGAAGGCTGCTTTAGCAAAATTGAAGGATTGGCATACGTGGCCAAGTTTCTTTAATGCGCTAGATGCCTTGAAACATACCATTTACACCAATATGTCGCTGGCTGATCTTGCGATGTTTGCATTGAAAATGGATCTAAACAATGCACATCGTATTGGATTGAGCTTTTCAAACGTCTTGATGGATTCAAAGTCAAGTGATGGCCAGGATATTCTTTTGCCTCAGAACGATAACTGGAATTTAATCAAGACGTATATCAGCCAGCAATTGTATAATTGAGGAGAGGGTCATTCTTCTCCTTTGCTCCCTTTATGGGGGTTGGGGAAAGGTGAGGACACCTCCCATTGGCGCGGACTTAAACCCTATTCTTGCCGCCTGCGGCGGCGAGGAGGGAGAGATGTGAGCGGGGACACCCCGCACCCCGTCAGGGGACTCTGTCCCCTGCACCCCTTAAACCCGCACCTGTGGGGGATTTCCCAGACCCCGGCACAGGGCTACGCCCTCTACGCTCCTACTTCGCTTCAGGAAAACGCAGAACTGGGGGACAAGTATATGGTAGATGATGCTCGGAAGAATCCTCGACTTATAGGTGGAGCCTATCAGGTGGGACAGGTGATTACTCACAGTCCAATGCTGACTACCTATACAGCATACAACCGTAATACGAGTGATGTGGTTGGATTACTCGTCTTCGATTTACCTCCAAATGTTGAAGCTGAGGCCGCACTTAGATTGCTTGAACCACTTAGGAGGCGACGCCTAGTAGAATCTCCACACGTGATACATGTTTTTGACTGGGGTATTGATGGATCACGCGTTTTTATCGCTACTGATCCTCCACGAGGTATCTCCCTAGGAACGTTCCTGGATAATGAAACTCTCGATCTGAAGAGAGCAGTTGAGATGGCAAAGCAGATGGTGCGAGGGCTTATAGCACTACAAGCGCACAATATAGAGAATTTAGATATGCGTCCTCAACTGATTACTGTGGATATATTGTTGGATACCGATCGCGTGCAGCTCGATGACGCAGGGTTGCGTCTATTACTCAAGCAGATGGGGTACACATATGATCAGCAGTTTGATGAAATCGGCTTCTTTGATCTACGATATGTATCCCCCGAGTTTATTCAAGGTGGACAGATAGGTCCCTGGAGCGATGTTTATCATGTAGGGCTGCTGCTATTTGAAATGATTACAGGGCGCCCCCCTTTTGTAGGACGAACATCTGTTGAGACACGTATGTTGCAATGTGATGGTCTGATACCTCGAATGATACAGTTTAGACAGGATACACCTCAAGTCTTGCAAGATCTGGTGGATCGGTCGCTGGCGAAGGAGCCCACACAACGCGTTCGCAATGCGGCGGAATTATTGGATGTTTTAGAGGCAATGCCAACACTACAGAAATCTATGAATCCTTCGCCAACACCACCAGCAAGCGCTTTGCCGGTAGTGGATGGTGTGCTAAGAACTGATGAGATATCTTCTGATCCTCATGGCGAAGATGTTGCGTTGGGAAACATCCATGATGCGGAGGGAGGTAGAGAGTATGCCTATTTATGCTTTGAAGAAGAAGGAGGGAAAACACGCCGATTTGCAATTAAAGACACATATGTAGTTGTAGGGAGAGTTGACCCCAAAAGAGGATTAAAACCCGAAGTTGATCTAACCTCCATTGATCCAGATATGACCGTTTCGCGGCAGCATGCACGTATTCGTTTTTGGAAGACCTTTTTCTCTATTGAGGATTTGAAGAGCCGTAATAAAACGCGGTTGGGTGAATTGACACTTACACCCTTGAAGGCGGAATTGCTACAAGATGGGGATACACTATATTTTGGCTCTGTGCGGGTGATATTTAAAGTATTAGATCCAGGATAACCTGAGACGTTCGAGTACACGCTTGATTGGCCCTTGTTTCCAGAAGTCTTCAATACCAAGCAAGCGTGTAGCACGAATGTAGAAAATGAGTCCAACGGCCAATTCAATCGATAGCTTGATCATAGCAAGGAACGTGCCGCCAAAACCCAGGCGTTGATCGCTTGTCGTCACAAAGATATGGTCAAGTAGGAAACGAAGAATTAGCAGCGCAAGACCCATTGCCAGGGCAGCCAAAAGAACGCGTCCAGCAAAATGAGCTATTTTTCGTAATTCAAAGCCTTCAACATAGTCTTGCAGCAACCAGAGCAGAGCAAATGCTTCCAGGTTTGCAGCAATTGCGGTTGAGAGCGCTAATCCACCCAATCCCCACTTTAATCCCCATCTATACGCTTGAATGAGTAATATACTGAGGGCAATTTTGAAAATAAATTGAATAATGCTTACTGTTACGGGTGTTTTAGTATCTCTAAGGGCATAGAAAGAGCGAGTCAGTATCTCGACCATAGATAGCCCGATCAAACCTACAGCGAAAAATGCGAGAGGAATAGAAGTGCTTAATGCACTATCTAAGCTGTAAGCCCCATGTTCGAGCAATACCTGTATGATAGGAAGGCCAAGAACGATTAATCCTACGCTCGAAGGCAGCGATAAGAAGAGAATAGTGCGTAGGGTATCTTGAATGATATTACGGAAGCGATCCAAGCGTCCTAGAGTGACATTTTCGGCCAGGGTAGGGAAAGCGGCAGTGGAAACAGCCATTCCAAAGACACCAAGCGGTAATGAAATCAATAAGAAAGCCTGGTAATACTGGGTAATCGAACCGCCTGCATCTAGCCCTACTGCCGCGGCCATTAAAAGAATCAATGCGCGATCAACAAAGATGGAAAAGTAGAGCATAGCAGAATTGAAGGCGCGGGGTACCATCTGGCGGGCAATCTGAATAACGGCAGGGTGACGCCAGTCGAAAGAAAACGTATAAACCATACCCTCTTTGATGACGCCTGGAATCTGAACACCCACCATCAAAATCGCGCCAAAGACTACACCTAACGTAGCCAGATAAGCGGCGAGAGTCAAAGAAGCAGGTGTACGATGCATAGTGATTAACAAGCCAGGAATAAGTCCAGCAATTAAACCAACGTTGTAAAGGACAGTGCCTATGGCTGGAAGGAGAAAGTTCTGCTTAGCAAACAGTACGGAATTGATGATTACCCCTCCACCCATAATGACAGATTGTAGAAGCATGATGCGAGAGAGTGAAATAATTAAACTGAGTTCCTGTGGATTACTCTGGCTCAGGCCAGGGTTATAGAGAGGGACAATCCATGGATCAAAGATGAAAGCAATTAATGCAAGGCCTGTCATTATAACAACGATGAGGTTCAGTAAAGAACTGGTAATATGCCAGGCAGTTTTTTCATCGTGATCACCTACAATGTATTGAGTGAAAACTGGAATGAATGCAGAGCTGAGCGCTCCACCAGCGATGACGGTAAAAATCAGGTCGGGTACAAGAAATGCTTGTATAAACGCATCAGAGGTACTAGATGCACCAAATACATAGGCGAATAATGAGGTTCGGAGGAGCCCAAGGAAACGACTGGCGATAAATGAGCCAGTAAGGATGAGTGTGGCCCGCCCAATACGAGTTTTCTGTAGCATGCCTGTATCCTGGGCTGGCTCAGACGCGGATTGTCGTTGTTCATCCATACTAGCAGGCAGTCCGGACGGACTACGTTGTATTATTGGTGGTAATCTGGACGGAGGTGCAGGCAATGCCTCAGCTGATGAGATTGGTACACCAGGTGACATTTGTGCAGGTGTTAGTGGTTGTACTACATTTTGTTGATTCCAAGCAGAAGCAGGTGGATTGACAGTTGGTGGAGGCATGCCATTGGATGATTGTTTGTTGCTTTTGCGATTGAAAAAACTGGGACCATCCGATTGCATACGGCGTTGTTGACGTCGCATACGATCTTCACGAAGTTGTTGTAGACGGGCCTGACGTAATTGAGGTAAGGGTTGAGATGGCTGGGGTGTGTTTACATATTGATATTCCATACCCTGCCCATAACCCAGTGAGGTGCCCATATCCTGTACAGGCTGCTGGTACTGTTGTGGTACTTGTAGAGATGTACCCTGGACCTGCGGCGTGCTGGTTGGATACTGTTGCGGCGGAGGGTAGTTAGGCTGAGGCGGTACAACAGGGGCTTGCTGTTGTTGCTGAATTGGATCCGGCTGATCCTGGTCGTATTGCCATCCATAGTATGGCTTTTGTTGTCCCGATTCCCCCTGCAGAGGTGGGGGTGGTTGTAGCCCTTCGTTTCCCAATGTTTCGCTCGATATGTTGAATGTTTCAGGATATTTTTTTGATACATGTCAGTTTTGTGTGCAAAGCATATCATACTCATCACGTTCTGGCAACGTGATGAGTATGATAATTCGATACGCGGGCCTGCGGCCCGAAAGATAAAAAAGGAAGCGAGGGACACCCTCGCGCTCCTGGCAGAGGGCAACGCCCTCTGCACTCCCCATGCTGAGGACATAATTGAGCAGGTGCTCAGTTAGGAGATACCGACAAAGGGCGTTGCCTTCTGCACTCCCTGTGATGAATGGATGTCATGATGAGTATGATATGGTGCTGTCGACATAATTCCCATTTCGCTTTTTCCAAAATTGAGGTTGTGCTATACTAATGTCGCTTTCTGGGGGATGAAGGCGAATAGAAGAGTGTTTTGAATAGCAACACTGGGGGAAGACATGTCACTTGAAGGACAACAACTTGGTCGTTATCGCCTAATAAAGTTAATAGGAAGTGGTGGAATGGGTGAGGTTTATCTTGCACAGGACCCAGGAATTAACCGGCAAGTGGCAATCAAAGTAGTTCGGGTTGAGGAGGCAGATTACGCGAGAAGAAATACTGAAACAATTCCAGGAATGAGATCTGTGACAGGGGCAGGGTCAATGGGATTGCAAGACGCTGCACGTTTGTTTCAACGGGAAGCGAAAGCAATCGCAATGCTTGACCATGCAGGTATTTTACCCCTGTATGATTATGGTGAACAAAGCGTGAACGGAGCGATTCTCACTTATCTTGTAATGCCGTATCGCGAAGAAGGTTCTCTGTCAACATGGCTACAAAAGGGTGGGTTTAAGCTCCTCACTGTTCAGATTGTCGAGCAGATGTTGCAGCAGGCGGCGGCGGCGCTCCAATATGCACATGACCACCAGGTTGTTCACCAGGATGTCAAGCCATCTAATTTTTTGATTCGCACAAGTAGAGAACATCCCAAATACCCAGATTTATTGCTCACCGATTTTGGAATTGCGAAACTGAGCATGTTGACTACCAGAGCAAGCCAAAGTATACGCGGTACGCCGACTTATATGGCTCCCGAACAGTGGGAAGGTCGACCCGTTCCTGCAACCGATCAATACGCGTTGGCAGTGATGCTGTACGAACTCCTCACAGGACGTCCTCCTTTTCGCGGTACACCCATGCAAATGATGTATGCGCATGTTAATGTCCAACCTCAAGCTCCAAGCGCCTTGAATCCACGTCTTTCGGCTGTCATAGATTCAGTAATAAAACGTGGGCTGGCAAAGAAGCCAGAAGAACGATTCCCCTCAATCATAGCCTTTGCATTTGCTTTCCGTCAAACACTGAGAAGTGTCGATGCTTCGAGTGCTCTCGGCATTTCCAATCCCGATATGTTTACGTTCGATAAATCCCCAATTACTCTTGGCAATAGTGGTTTCAATGCTTCCGCTACTCTGGTTATCAAAGAAGACGAGGCCCGTAATGGTGCTAATCGTAACATCACGTTGCCTGGTGGAAGACAGATACGGGTAAGAATCCCCGCGGGAGTAAAGGATAAGCAGGTTATCAGGGTAATAGATCAAAGTGATCAAACTGGTACTGGTGCAACTATAAAGGTCTATTTGACCCTATCAATTGTACCCTCAACTAGTTCTGTTGCTCCTGCATATGTAGGTGATAAAAATACGAAACATGATGATACTTCACCATTTGTGAGAAATCAAAAAACTGCTGTGCTTAGTGACCCTGCTGTACCTCTTAAGGAGGAGAGAACACCTTCCAGTTCTACAGGGAACGTACTTCCCAGTCGTGAAGAGGTGAGAGAATCGAATGACCCTCGTAGCTCTTCATCTGCTAGCAATAATGCGAGCAGATCCCCAAATATTAGCCAGCCAGCGAGTAAGGACCTTCATACAATTAAGGACCCACATAGAAGAATATCCCCAGCATATCTTACATTTTTGGCAATCCTGGTAGCTTTACTTGTAGTTACCAGCGCCGGCTTTTTCTATTACTTGGGAGGACGCCATTCTACGACGAATGCAACTGCAACAGTAACTGCCGGTGTCAATATGTTTGAAACGGCAACAGTAATCGCTCGTTCTGGTGCAACTGCAACCTCTGAAGTTCAAGCAACTGCAACTGTAAGTGCTCGAAAGGGTGCGACTGCTACAGCAATTGCCAACGGTGCAAACCCTTATCCACCATATCTCGGTTCTCTAGCTCTGAATGATCCCATGATCAGTAACATTCAGGGGCATCAATGGCAAGTGTTTAATGATGGTACTGCTGGAAATTCCTGCCAGTTCGTAAATGGCGCTTATCATGTGGTTGATACACCAACCAATAATGGTGCATGTTTTGCAACGGCTACTAATTTCAGTAATTTCACATACCAGATAGAAATGACTTTTATAAAGGCTGGTCAATCATTTGATGGAGGAGGGATAGTGATTCGAAGTGCCGGGAATAAATACTACTATTTTGAGGTGTTCGAGAGTGGTAGATATGCTCTGGTATCATGTACAGGAAATGATTGTAGCCATACAATTTCAGATGGGTTGTCTCAGGTTATACCATCGTTCCACACCGGGCTACATCAAGTTAACACACTTGCGATCGGAGTGAACGGCTTCAGTTTTGAATTGTTTGTGAATGGTGTGCATGTTGACGGGCCGGTGAGTGATGCAAGTAAAATCTCGGATCACGGAATGATCGGTGTTTTTGGCGCAGCAAATGATGCTACGACGGAAGTCGTGTATCAGGATGCGAAAGTGTGGGTGTAAGCATTTGACACGAAGCGATAAGCTCTATACAATTCTTGAATTGTGAATAGATATGATGCTAATAAAGACTTGTGTCTGATGAAGATTGATGTCTAAGGAGTTGTAGTAGATATGGAACATCTCAATGCGGTCATCCTGGCAGGTGGAAGCGGTACGCGGCTCTGGCCACTCAGCACTCCAAGTTTCCCCAAACAATTTTTACCTTTGCCAAACGGTAGGAGTATGATCCAGGAATCCCTGGCACGAGTAGAAGAACTTATTTCTCCTGAGCGAGCGTGGGTGGTAACCGGTCGTAGTATGATTGAACTGGTGCGAGAGCACCTGCCGACGTTGCCAGTTTCCCACATACTGGGAGAGCCAATGGGACGTAGTACGGCAGCCGCTATAGGTTGGGCTGCTGCAACCATTGCACGTAAAGATCCACAAGCAACAATGATGGTTTTGACTGCTGACCATGTCATAACAAAGATTGAAGTGTTCAATCAGGCCTTACGACTGGCTGACAGGTTGGCAAGGCAAGGGTACCTGGTGACGTTGGGTATTAAGCCAACCGGGCCTGAAACAGGCTATGGATACATTCGATACGATGCTACGTTGAGCGAAGGTTTTGATCACCAGGCATTTTACGGAGAACGATTTGTTGAAAAGCCAAACGTTGCGACGGCAATGACCTATTTAGAAGATGGCCATTATGTATGGAACAGTGGTATGTTCGTGTGGAAAGTTGAAACGATACTTACAGAATTAAAGAAGCACCTTCCCGAATTGGCACAAAAAATTGATACCATTGTCGATTCGATGGGAACTGCAGGGGAGAGCCTGACGCTTGATGAATTATGGCCAACATTGCAAACGATCTCAATTGATTATGGTGTCATGGAAAAAGCGAGCAAATTTGCTGTAATTCCGGTCGAAATTGGTTGGAACGATGTAGGTAACTGGGAACAATATGGGTCACTTTTTCCAGCAGATCAGGACGAGGTACGCTGCGTAGGCCATCATATTGGGTTAGGGAGTAGCAATATTTTTGTGTACAATAATACACAGAGACAGGTATTCACGATTGGGTTAGAAGATGTAGTGGTAGTTGAGATGGATGATAAGACGGTTATTTGTCACAAAGATGAGGTGCAACGAGTAAAGGAACTGGCGGAGAGTCAATTAAAGAAGACAAAATAGCTGGCTTTTTCTCAGGGTGTGTACTCGCGAAGAACGCCTTTTATAATTCTCGAATTTCCTTTTGAAACCATCCAAAAGCGGAAGCTCCTACCATCATAATTGCGCTGATAGGAAAGATGATCGCTGGTCCGCAGCGGGAAGACAGGAGGCCTGCGAGTGCGACGGAAAATGATACAGTCCCAATGATGCAAACTGCATACTCTTTGCATTGCTAGATGCTATAATATTCAACATGCACAATTCTTAACTAGATCGTCAATGCCACTAATTCAGATGGAAACGGAGTCTCCCACAATGCTCTCCGAACAGCCTGTTTTTGCCTCACGTGGAATGGTTGCTTGTGCGCATTATCTTGCTACACAGGCGGGTTTACAGATTCTAACACAAGGTGGAAATGCTATTGATGCGGCGATAGCAGCGAATATCACAATGACCGTTGTGTATCCATCCACCTGTTCAGCGGGTGGTGATGTGTTCATGCTCATTTGGAATGAGCACACGCGCAAGTTACACGCGTTGAATGGGAGTGGACGTGCCCCACAGGGTATGACGCCTGAGTTATTTGCTGCTCAAGGATATAAGCAAATTCCCGTACGAGGTCCGCTCACAATAAACGTTCCTGGGGCAGTGGATGGCTGGTTCGAAGCTTTGGAACGATTTGGCACACTTCCTGTCGAAACAATATTTGCTCCGGCGATTGCATATGCTGAAGAGGGAGTGCCGATTACGAGCAAATTGAGCGGTTGGCTGAACCAAGCGGCTGCACCTGTTCTAAGGCGATGGGAGAGCAGTGCGGGTGTATATCTACCAGATAACAGGGTGCCAAAAACTGGAGACGTGTTACACCAACCTAATCTAGCTAAAACGTATCGTATGCTAGCTAAAGAGGGACGAGATGCTTTCTATAAAGGGCAAATAGCACGAGAAATCACGTCTTATATCCAGCGGAATGGTGGGGTGCTCGATTTAGAAGATATGCAGAAGCATCATTCTGACTGGGTAGAGCCAATCTCGACGAACTATCGTGGGTACGACGTATTTGAATTTCCTCCTAACTCACAAGGGCTGACTGCTCTAGAGATGTTAAATATTATCGAGGGTTATAATCTGAAGTCCATGGGCTATCAAACGCCAGAATACCTGCATATTTTGCTTGAAGCAAAGAAACTGGCTTTCGCTGACAGAGATCGATATATATCTGATCCTGAATTTGTAGATGTGCCTGTTGAACAGTTGATAAGTAAAGATTATGCTGACTTGCAACGTGCCAGGATAAACTTGCAAAAGGCTACGCCGAGCGTAGCAGCGGGACTTGAAAAAGAGGGCGATACGATGTATCTGTGTGTGGCGGATGGAGAGGGAAATGTCGTTTCGTTGATTCAAAGCCTCTATTTTGGCTTTGGGAGTGGAGTCGTTGGAGGAGAGACAGGGGTGATGATGCATAACCGTGGGTCATACTTTTCGCTCGATCCAAGACATGCCAATTACTTGCAGCCTGGGAAGCGAACGATGCATACATTGACGCCAGCAATGGTCTTACGTGATGGATTTCCTTATATGGCAGTTGGAACAATGGGTGGAGATGCACAGCCACAAATACATGTACAATTGCTCTCAGCTATGCTTGATTTTGGCTTGAATGTTCAGCAGGCAATCTCAGCTCCCCGCTGGCGTAGTGGAAACATTCGTGTCAATCCAAAGAGTGGCAAACAGGACATCATACCAGGTCAAAGGGAAGTGGATGGACACCTGGAACGGAATTTGGTTGAAATTGTGATGATGGAGAGTCGCTTTCCCGAAGGCGTGCCCTATCTTTTAGATGTGCTTGGCCATCGAACAAATATTGTAGGGCCATGGGATGATGGAATGGGTCATGCGCAAGCAATCCACATCAATTCCGAAAGATATTATTTTGAGGGAGCAGCAGACCCACGTTGTGATGGGCTTGCGCTTGGTTGGTAGTTTGGCTGTATTGTAAGCTACATCAGGAATAATTCATCAAAGAGAAACTGAATTGTAAAAAGAAGGATACGCATATGACACTGCAATCATCACACCCAGGAATACCTGCCGATATATTAGCACTTTCACATGAACGCGATGAACTTCGTAAACGGGGAAAATATGATCGAGCCGATGCACTGAAACGGCAAATTGAAGAGGCGGGATATAGTATAAAAGATAATCCTCATGGTGCTCATCTCATAGTTTTGCCCAGTGTGGATGTTGATGGAGTTATGTATCGAACTGTTCGCCAGGTACCTTCCTTATTGGATGAGGTGGATCGCTGTGATTTTTCGGTAAATATTCTAGCAAATTCAAATTTTGAGGAAACGAAACGTTGTATTGAAAGCGTTATGAATTGGATGGGGACATACGAAGTCGAAATACTGCTTGTAAATAACAAGTCGTTAGAGGAGTTGGACGCCTGGTTCAGAGAGTTGCAGAGCAAGGATTCACGACTGCATCTGCTGAGTACATCTCGTCCGCTGGGTGAAGCAGAAGCGCGTAATGTTAGCATGAAGCAAAGCGGAGGGAAGTATATTCTACTACTGGATACCAGCGTCGAGTTGAAAGGCGATGTTTTCATACCAATAACACAGATTTTGACAGATAGAAGTATTGGAATAACCGGATTTAGAGGCATGCGTTCTGAAGATCTACACCATTTTGAAGAGTCGACTGATTCGGAAGTTGAAGTGATTGATGAATTGTGCATGGCTTTCGAGCGCAAACTGCTGAAGAAGATAGGATTGTTTGACGAAAGTTACCGTTTTCCATACTACATGGTAATTGATTTTAATTTTGCGGTACGTAATAGTGGTGTCCGAGCAGTAGTTACCCCAAATTTACCGATTAGAAGCTATCCATTGCTACAAGTTGCAACTTTGTCTGATGCCGAACGAACGAGATTGAAGAAAAGAAATTTCTATCGTTTTCTGGATAAATGGGGAGATAGAGAAGATTTATTGCTCGACAGCGATAATGAGGAATAAAATCCAATAGAACATAAAAGTGAAGGAGTTATAGTGCTCTTTACCGAAGAGAATGTGACACTTAGATGGGGGTTTTTGCCTCAAAACGTGCTGGATGGAAATATCCTCGTCGTTAGTTATCCTGTACACGTCATAATCGAGCTTTAACAAATTGGACAGGTCACCCTCTTGTACCCATTCAGTTGTTCATGGAATATCTATTTCTAATGTTTTCTTTGATGCTTCTTGCCCTAGAGCGGCCAGTACTTACTGTTGCACCTCGACCAGTGCCTCAGGTCTGACTCGACCGGCCAGCATGCCACACACCAACATCATACGGCAGCCATTCTGAACCTACTATTCCTTGATCACTTGGCGCCGTCTACACCGAGTAGGTGGCTCAGGCGGAGGGCATCACCCCTCCTTTAGCTCTGATCAAGGGAGATGCTGAAAACACGGCAAGCATTGGTGTAAGAAAGTGCGAGGCAAGTTTGTGTACCTGAACTGACGAGAACTTCAACTGACACCCACGGGAGCGAGTCCC
>DATMNR010000595.1:0-8370 GCA_035568795.1 Ktedonobacteraceae bacterium | reverse complement strand
GAGAATATGCTATGTTGCGAGGGTTACGAGTTGGCCCTGGCTCAAAATAAGCGAACTCGGTTGTGACCGTTTTACCCAAAATAAGAGCTCCCACTGAACGCAGGGTACGGACACAATCACTTTCAGGCCCATTGAATAATTCTACTGGAAGTTGTGATCCGGCACGAGTCGGAAAGCCGTCAACACGGAATATATCTTTTATGCCTACTGGAATACCGAACAATGGAGGACGACTTGTAGGGTCAGGAAAGCGCATTTGAAGCTCTTGTGCTTCATGTAACAACCGCGCGCGTCGCCCCGTTTCAGGCAGTAGTGCCTGGATGCTTGGTTCTGAAGCATCGATGAGGTCGCAGAGTTGATTGATGTACACGAGTAGATCAAGCTCACCAGCATGTAGCGCGGCAGTAGTTTCTAGGAGGGATACAGGAATCACTGATTCGGCTCCTTTCTTTCAGTTGAGAAAGCAAGATCGCAACTGAATACTGTATTCTAGCACCAGTGAATAAATAAACGCGAAAAAAGCCTGACACCGATACAGGTGTCAGGCTCATGAAAGTGCGTTGAAGAAGTTATTCGATCGTCACTGACTGCATAACATCGCCCACACGAATATTGCGTACCACATCCATACCTGCAACAGTATCACCGAAAACGGTATAGTTTGGCGGAAGTCCAGGCTGATCTTCCAGGCAAATGAAGAACTGGCTGCCGTTTGTATTCGGGCCTGCATTGGCCATGGCAACAGTTCCGGCCTTATACGGACGTTTAACCGCTTCATCTTGGAATTTATAACCAGGGCCACCAGAGCCTGTGCCTGTGGGGTCACCACCCTGAATAACAAACCGTGGGACGACGCGATGGAATGTCACACCATCATAATAGCCATCGCGTGCTAAAGTCACAAAGTTATTGACAGTCATAGGTGCTTCTGCGGGATTCAAATCCAGGTGGATATCACCTTTGTTGGTCTTAATGACAACATGGTATGTCCTATTCGTTTCTATTTGCATTTGTGGAGGCGAGTTATATCGCTTTTCTGGCATAAAATAACCTTTCTTTGCTTTGTAATTTACTTGGATGCTGGGAGTACGATCACATGATAAATCTGGTCTGGTTTAATGTTCTTACTAGCCGTATCGTCGCCAGGACCTTGAATTTTTTGGGCAACATCCATACCCAGGACTACACGTCCAAACAGATTATACGACTTTTGTAGCTTTGATGTGTCGTTTGCTGTGCAAATAAAGAACTGACTTCCATTTGTATTTGGACCAGAGTTCGCCATTGCCACACAGCCTTGCGTGTAATTGCCCTTTACAGCCTCGTCATTAAATTTGTAACCAGGGCTACCCGTGCCTGTACCTGTTGGGTCGCCAGTTTGAATGATAAAACCCGGGACAACACGGTGGAATACCACCCCATCGTAGAATTGAGCATCGGCAAGGTACACAAAATTATTCACTGTATTCGGTGCATATTGAGGATCAAGTTCTAACACGATGAGACCGCGATTGGTGTTGATCCCAGCGCAATAAAATTTTGAATTATCTATAACATTGGGTGGGGCTGTTTTGTATGTATGCTGAATTTTGTTGAATTGAGCTGTGGTTGGAGCAGGTGATGTATTCGTAAGTTGTTTGGCCATCGCAATGCAAGGCGATGGGTTAGGCAACGCCAGGTTCGCTGTTGTCGTGGGCTTTACTACTGCTTTGGGTTTTGCCTTCGCAAAAGGTCCTACATGAAAATAGGAGAGTGCAAAAATGCTTGATGCGATCACCAGTATAGATAATGCAATAGCCCACGGATAGCGGGCTAATCCACGTTTAGGAGCTTGATAACCAGGCCCTTTTTGTTGCTGCTTCGGCTGCCTGTCCTGGATGGGTGGTGGAGGCGTTGCATGCGCTTTTGCGATTCTATCTTCTCGTTTTGTAGCTTCACGTTTTGTTGTCTTTGGCATAGAGTTTTGTAATAACCCCTTTTGTTATACTAAATGTCATCTTTTCGTGCTATAATAATCCCCCTACGTGATTGGGTCAAGCCCTGCAAGTTATTTTTCCTATACAAAATCCATGACTTACACATTTTTTACACATTTTTTACGTGGAAAAGCCTGTGGATAAGTTCGGGGATAATCTGGATAAGTCTCCTATCGTAGTGGATAAGTGGAGGAAAAGTAGCATTATGTCATCCTGAACACATTCTTTATGCATGAGTAGCATAGAGGTATATCCACATATCCACAGAGAATATACCTTGCTTGCTATTTGATTTCGAGAGAAAGATTCGCTACACTACTGAGATGCACAACATTGAAGAACTCAAGGGATTTTTTGCCCATAAAATCAGTCTTCGAGCGCAAAGAATCGAACTTATGTGCTATAATCCGCCTAGCAGGGACAAGATGCGTTTAACCTCATAGGCAAGAAGCGAGCGAATTTTACTGTGGAGAAGCTATTACCGCAAAACATAGAGGCCGAATGTGGTGTACTTGGTAGTATCATCATCGATCCGGAAGCCATCGTCCAGGTGTCAGATTTTCTTCATGCTGACGACTTCTATCGTGATGCTCACCACACCATTTATGAGGTGATTCTCCAGTTATATGAAGAACACGAGCCAGCGGACTTTATCACAATCTGTGATGAACTTGAACGCAGGAATAAACTGGAAGAAGTAGGCGGTGCAAGCTATATTACGTCGCTGATCAATCAGGTTCCTACCAGTGGTAATGTTGAGTTTTATGCACGTATTGTCGAACGGACAGCGATATTACGCCGTTTGATCCATGCTGCTGGGCAGATCGCTGCAATTGCTTATGAGGAAGGGGATGCCGATATTGCTCTGGATAAAGCAGAGCAGTTGATTTTCAATATTAGCCAGCGACATGCCCGATCAGATTTTGCGCACATGCGCGATGTTCTTGCCGAGTACATGAACAAATTGGATCAGTTACATGAGCGTCGGGGCACGATTGTTGGTGTACCAACGGGGTTCACTGATCTTGATCGCATAACCGGAGGCTTACAAAAGTCTGATTTGATTGTACTGGCCGCTCGACCTGGTATTGGTAAATCGAGTCTGGCATTGAGTTTAGCACATAATACTGCCTTAAAATATCATAATTCTATCGCGGTATTCAGTTTAGAGATGAGTAAGGATCAGTTAGCGCAGCGTCTACTTTCAATGGATGCAAGGATAGATCAGCAGCGGCTGCGAACAGGCATTATTGAGGAAGACGAGTGGGATCGTATCGTGTTTGCGATGGATACGCTCTCAGAATCCAATATCTGGATTGATGATACAGCGGGTATCTCTACTTTGGAGATGCGAAGTAAGGCACGTCGCCTGCATGCAGAACATGGTATAGACCTGATTATTGTGGATTATTTACAGTTGATGCAAGCAACAATTGGCGGTAAGCGCAACGAAAACCGCGTGCAAGAGATCTCTGAAATTAGTCGCAGCCTGAAGGGGTTAGCCAGAGAATTGAATGTTCCTGTTTTGGCGTTAGCGCAGCTTTCGCGTGCTGTTGAGAGTCGGCAGTCGAAGGTGCCCCAGTTGTCTGATCTTCGAGAAAGTGGTTGCCTTACTGGTGAAACTCTCGTTTACCTGCCTGATACTGGTACTTACAAACCAATTGAACAGTTAGTAGGTCAATCCGGATTCCAGGTGCTTGGGTTGAATACTGACTCGTGGAAACTGGAGACTTGTCAGGTAAGCAGGGCTTTCGCTACTGGATGTAAAGAGGTCTACCGCATAACTACTCGTTTAGGGCGTACTATCCGTGCTACAGCAAATCACAAGTTGCTCACTGTACATGGATGGCAGCAGCTCGAAGAGTTATCTTCGGGTATGCGTATTGCTTTACCACGCCGATTGCCTGGAACAAAACAACATACCATAAGTGATGACGAGTTGGCGCTCCTTGGGCACTTGATTGGGGATGGTTGCACATTACCCAGTCATGCCATTCAATATACTACTCGTGAATTAGAATTGGCTGAAATCGTGGCAAGTCTAGCAACCGCCGTTTTTGGAGGTGCTATAGCACCTCGCATTAACAGAGAACGAGGTTGGTACCAGGTCTATCTCCCCCCGAGCTTTCACCTTACACATGGAATGCATAATCCGATTGTCACATGGTTGAGTAACTTAGGAATATTTGGTTTACGTTCGTACGAAAAACGCGTGCCTGAAGTGGTGTTTGCTCAACCGACAGCGAGCATTGCGCGTTTTCTTCGTCATCTCTGGTCTACTGATGGCTGTATTAATTTGAGCCAAGGGCAAAAGCATTATACGAATATTTATTATGCCTCGAGTAGTATAGAACTAGCCCGGCAAGTGCAATCTCTGTTACTTCGTGTAGGTATTAATGCCTCATTGTCAAGGCATCCACAGGTAGGTAAGGGGAGAGATCAGTATCATGTATCTGTCACAGGCAAACACGATGTTAATCAATTTATCACTCAGATTGGTGCACTAAGCAGTTATAAAATGGCCCATCAACATGCAATTGTAGATTACCATGCTACACGTTTTGCTAACACAAACAGAGATGTACTACCGCGTGAAATATGGCGAATGTACGCTGTTCCAGCTATGCAGACTGCCAGTATTACAACCCGCCAGATGCAAGCATCTCTTGGCAATGCTTACTGTGGCACAGGACTTTATAAGCAAAACTTGACCCGTGAACGAGCAACGCGCCTTGCAAATGTTGTTAGTTCAGTGGAACTTGCAAAATTAGCTCAGAGTGACGTCTACTGGGATGAGATCATTTCCATCGAACCTGATGGAGAAGCTGAAGTTTATGATCTTACTGTAGATGAGCTCCATAATTTTGTGGCGGGAGACATTATCGTTCACAACTCGATTGAGCAGGATTCGGATATCGTTATGTTTATTTATAGGGATGATCTTTATAACCAGGAGTCAGAACGGAAAAATATCGCAGACATTATTATTGCAAAACATCGTAATGGGCCTGTTGGCGAAATCAGCCTTTATTTTCAAGCCAGTCAGACCCGCTTTCGCGATCTTGAGCTTAACCCATCAGCGGAATAATTGGATGAAAAGGAATGACACTATTTGCAGGATTTCCATCGGGGAAAAATCCATATGTGCCTGTCCCGGAAGTATTTTTTACGGAACTATTACCAGAGATTGAGGACACCGCTGAACTGAAAGTGACTTTGCACCTCTTCTGGTTGCTGGCACAAAAACAGGGCGACCCACGCTGTGTTAATGAGCGCGAATTGATAGCTGACAGAGTCTTGTTGCAAAGCCTCAAGCGTAAAGGCGATCCTCGACCTGTCGAGGATCGCTTGCACCAGGGATTAGAAAAGGCAGTTGCGCGTGGCACTATATTGCGGATACACTTAAAAGTGTTGAACGAAGCTGGCGATCAGGAAGAGCTTGTTGACTGGTTTTTCTTTAATACGTTTCGTAGCCGTAAAGTCGTGAAAGAGCTACGAGGAGGTGAGTTGGTTCCTGCCAGTATGCTCAACATTGAACAGGAACACATAGAAAGAGTAAACGACAAAAGCCCTATAGCAGGTATACTTACAACGACACATACATACGATACACCGCAACATATACAGATACAAATCGAACGTCCTAATATTTTTGTATTATATGAGCAAAATATTGGTTTACTCTCACCTCTGCTAGCCGATGAACTAAAAGACGCTGCTGACCAGTATCCAGCCGAGTGGATTGAAGCAGCATTTCGCGAAGCAGTGCAACATAATAAACGAAAATGGAGCTATATCCGCGCCATTTTAAGGCGCTGGGAAACGGAAGGCAGACAAGCATGGAACGCCTGAATGATATTTTTGGGAGAGCACCCCAGCATCGCCAACAGAATATGGAACACCATCATGATCCTTCTCCACAGGGGCAGGAGACAACTCCCTCGCGCTACCCTTCACGCGAGCAAACATCTCATCCTGGATCTGGTTCACATTCCTCCCAACCGCAATACCAGCACAAAATACCACAGCGCGCACGCTACGAACAGGGTAAATATTCACAACGGGGACCTCACCTTGCCTATTCCAGGCAACAATTGCCTGCAAGTGGAATTCAATATCAGCAGGGTCTCCAACATCCAGTAGATATTGATAACCATACTCAATATGAAGAAGATTTTGTGCCGGGTCGAGATCGTAGCAGGGGAAGGACAAGGAATACATCAGCAGATTCGGTAGATGTATACTCAACTATGACAGGAAGTGATGTGCGCGAAGAGTGGGATGATGATTCCATTGATATGCTTTATGGTGATTGGGAGGATGATGGAAACGATACAAACTCTCGCTTCAATCAACACGTAACAGGAACAGTTGCCCACGAACGAAATTCAATATACCAAACGCCGGCGAGAGATACTCAAGCATATCACGAAAGCAACCATTCATTTGTCACGCGAGATTTACATATGCCTTCCAACGCAGACTCAAGATTTCAATCGACACGTCATCCAGGAGATTATTACGTCCAATCAGTGCAACATGTGCCGACACCGTCTACATCGCAGGAAGTTCAGCGCTCAATCCGTATGACCCAGCCCCTAAAGCCACAATCGATTGCCCGCCCCAGTCAGGAAGGTACACGAGAAAGGCCTCATACGCAAACATCTACACCACAGTTGGACATGCATGGGCAGGTACAGCAGAATACATCATTACATTCTTGCCCTATTTGCAAAGGTGCAGGCTATTTACGAGCTGATGTACCCTATGGGCATCCAAGTTTTGGGAAACCAATTGCCTGTGAATGTAAAGAGGCTGAACGCAAGGCTAAGAGGCGCAGTCAGTTGCAAGAGATGTCCGATCTTGGCGCATTTTACGATAAAAGTTTTAGAAACTTTAATGTGCATGTTGCAGGAATTCAAGAAGCGTATAGTTGCGCGTGTGAGTTTGCCAAGGATCCCAACGGTTGGCTTCTCCTGATTGGGCCAAATGGAAGTGGAAAAACACATCTTGCAGCGGCAATTGCTAATAAGAGCCTGGAAGATGGCGCACTTGTACTCTTCGCGACTGTTCCCGACCTGCTCGACCATCTGCGAGCTGCATTCGCTCCAACCTCAAACGAGGTGTATGATCAACTGTTTTCACGCATGCGCGAGGCAGAAGTGCTCGTTCTTGATGACCTTGGTGTGCAGCAAAGCTCTCCCTGGGCAAACGAGAAACTCTTCCAATTACTTAATTACCGTTATAATTCTCGTTTCCCAACCGTCATCACTGCCAATTCCAGAGGGTTGCAGGGGATCGATGAGCGTATACGCTCACGTTTGACAGATGCGAGTCTGGTGACCACAGTTATTATGGATCGCGCAAAAGACTTCCGTCCAAATAATCCCAGAAGAACTTCATGATTTTAGCAGACCTTCCTCGAGAGTGCTAAATTGGTGCCTGTAATTCTTGCGTTTGCATGTTACAGGTGCTATCATTATGTTACATGGCCTTGCGAAAGCAAGGATCCTCTGCACATTTCGTTTCTGCCGATAGTCAAACTCATCCAGGTAAGTAAGGATGAGTGACAGATCGTTTCGGATATTAAAAAGGAGTAAAGATGGGTAGCATTTTTAACCCAAACGATCCCAAGTGGATCAAAGACACACGTGAAGTAATGGAGCCAAAGGGGATAATTGTTCCAAATGTAATCGAGTCGACGCCTCGTGGTGAGCGTGGGATGGACATCTATTCGCGCTTGCTGAAGGAACGCATTATCTTTATTGGCACGCCAATCGATGATAATGTTGCCAACCTCACTGTAGCACAATTGCTCTTCCTCCAGAGTGAGGATGCCACCAAGGATATCAACCTGTATATCAACTCTCCTGGTGGAGTGATTTATGCTGGTCTGGCTATCTACGATACTATGCAGTGGGTCAAGCCGGATGTTTCTACAGTTTGTGTAGGTATGGCAATGAGTATGGGTGCGGTACTTCTGGCTGCCGGTGAGAAGGGCAAGCGCTTCTGCCTTCCTAACTCTACGGTGCTCATTCACCAGCCTCTTGGTGGAGCAGAAGGCCAGGCTGCTGACATTGAGATAACTGCTCGCGAAATCTTGCGCCTACGCGGTAGCATCTATGATATTCTTGCATTTCATACTGGCCAGACACGAGAACGTATTATGCAGGATGCGGATCGTAACTACTTCCTTACCGCTCCGCAATCGGTAGAGTATGGCCTCGTAGATGAGGTACTCTCTCAAGAAGAGATCAGTTCGCGGTAAATGTACATTTTGAAGTTCAGGATGGCTGACAGCCATCCTGAACTTCAAAATGTTTGTTTTAACATTCCTCCTGATTGAATCATTGAGCATCTGTTTGTATGGTTGAACTTACTTACTAAGGCAGGT
>DATMNR010000594.1:0-12535 GCA_035568795.1 Ktedonobacteraceae bacterium | reverse complement strand
CAGTGCTTCACCAACATTGACGGAGCCGCGCCACCTGCGTCGCGTCCTCACCATCTGGGTAGTGGCCTCTGTGATTGTGATTGTGATCTGGCTGCTCGTGGCCCAATTCATTCTTCCAACGACTGCAAGTACTCTAGGCAGCTCCCAGATCCTCACGTTTAACTTGCTTACCGTCCTGGCTGTGCCGGTGGCTATGTTTGTCTTTGTCTTTCTTGGCTACAGTGTGTTCGCGTTCAGGGTCAAGGACAGGCCTACGGAGGATGGTCCCCCCTTACGGCCCAGGCCAGCACTACAAATTGGGTGGTTAGGCATCACTTCCGCGCTCTGCCTGTTTCTATTTATCTGGGGGGCATTTTTCTATTACCAGGAAACCTCTGCAGCCTCGTCCACTAACACCCTGACCGTCAATGTTACAGCGCAGCAATGGCAGTGGACGTTTGACTATCCACAGTATGGTGCGACCAGTCAGGGAGCACAGGTCATCGAACTGCCGGTGAATCGCCCGGTGCAGTTCTTCGTCACCTCCAAAGATGTGCTGCACGGCTTTTCCATAGTCGCCCTTGGAGTACGCGTCGACGCGAACCCGGGGCAAGTAACCACGGCAAGCATAGCCACCCCCACGCAGACTGGAACGTACGCGGTGCGGTGCGTGGAAATATGCGGGCTCTATCACTCCTATATGTGGGAATCGGTGAATGTGGTCAGTGCTGATGCGTTCAATACCTGGATAGTAAGCCAAGGAGGACATGTATGAGAAGTACTACTGACAGTACAGCCCTTGCCGTAGACAAACGCCCAAATCTCATCAACAGCCTTTTCCCGAGCGTGGTTTCTGGGATCGTAATCGGCGTGGTAGGCGCAGTTATTGCAGGCGTGCTGGTCAACAAGGTTACAACTGCGTACAGCCCTGACAGCGTCCCCAACGACGATGCGGTCGCCGCGTCCGTTTTCATTGCCTGGGTGTTCTGCTTTATGATAGGCATTGGAGCATTCAACGGTGTTTTCGAGTGGGCATTTGGCCGCCACGAGCCGACATCAGCTGAAGAGCTCCAACTGGCAGGAAAAGGGCAGGGCCTCTGGCGCTACTTCCGTTATACTACCGACCACAAGGTTGTCGGCTTGCAATACTTAGCAACAACGCTTACGCTCTTTTTCGTCGGCTCGATGGGAGCTTTCTCGATTCGGCTAGAGCAATCAAGACCCGGGGCGATCTTCTTCAACCCCGCCACGTACAACACGATTGTGGGCATGCATGGCATCATCATGATTGTGGCCACTATTATCATGATTACCGGCCCTGTCGGCAACTTCGTGGTGCCCATCATGATTGGCGCCCGTGACATGGCCTTTCCCCGGCTCAACGCGCTGAGCTACTGGCTGCTTTTTGTCGATATTCCTATCATCCTTTCCACCCTGTTCCTTGGTGGATTCCAGACAGGATGGACTGGTTACGCACCTCTTGCCGACCAGGGGTTAACCACGGGTATGTTATCGTACAGCTTCTTCATAATCGTTTTTGCCATATCGACAACTATCGCGGCTATGAACATCATGACGACTGTACTTATAATGCGCACAAGGGGTATGACCTGGGGACGACTCCCGGTAACCGTCTGGGGCGTGCTCCTCTCGGTCGTACTGAGTTTGATGGCATTCCCTATGTTCCTTACGGCTCAGACGATGGTCGTACTGGACAGGGTCTTCCAGACCTCCTTCTTTCTTGCCGCCTCCGGAGGAAGTAACTGGTTGTACGAGCACCTGTTCTGGTTTTTTGGACACCCCGAGGTGTATGTGATTGTTCTGCCGGCATTGGCAGTAGCGGCTGAGATAGCCGTGGTTTTTTCCCGCAAACCGATGTTTGGCTATCGGCTGATGGTTGCCAGCATACTCGGTATCAGCATCCTGAGCGTGATCGTCTGGGGGCATCACCTCTATACGAGTGGATCGTCAGACGCGCTGAACATCCCCTTCATGCTTGATACGGAACTCATCTCGATTCCCACCGGCATATTCTTTCTGGCGCTCGTGGGAACGTTGTGGCGCGGGAAAATCTGGGTCACGGTCCCAATGCTGTTTGTGGGCGGCGTGCTGGTCAACTTCGTCATCGGTGGAATTACGGGCATCTATCTTGCGGATCTACCTACCGACGAGATTTTGCACGGTGGTATGTTTGTCACCGCGCACTTTCATTTTACGCTCGTCGGGGCCGGAGTCTTCGGTTTTTTTGCTAGTTTCTACTACTGGTACCCCAAGATGGTGGGGAAACGCCTCGATCCGCTGCTGGGTAAGCTCCATTTCTGGCTGTTTGAAATCGGTTTTGTGGGAACATTCACGGCGCTATTCTATGCTGGTCTGCAGGGCGAACCACGTTGGTCAGCAAATGTTGCCCCCCCGTTTGCCACCGCCAATACAATCGCCAGCCTGTTTGCCATCTTGATCGCAGCTTCAGTGTTTGTCGCCGTATACAACGTGATTTATTCGTTAGCGCGTGGAGAGGCTGCCGAGGCCAATGAGTGGGGTGGCAAGACACTGGAGTGGACTGTTCCCACACCTGTGCCGCTGGAGAATTTTGAACACCTGCCTGTGGTGACGTCACTACCCTATAATTATGGAGAACCCGTCCTTGCAACAGAGGGTAGTGTCTCAGCAACAGAGGGCGGTGTCGAGGGGGCACAACCACAGATAGAGAGCTGATAGCAGCATAGAGGAGATATATATTATGAGCACATCCCTCGAGCACATATACGAACTGGAGCCGCAAGTTAAGGTGGCGCGAGCTCGCGCCGGGGTCTTGCTGCTCATCATATCAGATGCTCTGGCCGTCGTCGCCATCATGGTTGGAGCCCAGTACCTGCTCGCCCTCAATACGGAGGGCCAGTACAGGATCGCTGGCGATTATGCTCCTCCTTTCGTGGCGGGACTCCTGATCATGATCGGCTTGCTGCTAAGCGGCCTGGCCTACTTCTTGTGGGAACGAAGAGCGAGTAAGCCTGGGGAAACGGGCCAGACGCCTTTCATCCTGCTGGCCCTACTGCTCATGCTTGTGGCAGCGGTGGGGGAGATCTGGATTGGTGCGACCCTGAGTTATGGCGTGCCTATCCAGGCCTACGAGAGTGTGCATTTCCTGATTACCTGGTTTACAGCGGTCCATCTCGTGCTGGCTTTCATTATAGGCATTCTACTCGGCGGACGTATCCTGCGTGGCAGGCTGGCAGGACATGAGTTTGTCGTCGAAGTAACTGGCTACTGGTGGTACTATACTGTTGTCGCCAGTATCCTCCTGTGGCTGTTCGCTACGTATCTGACGTAAGGCAAGCTGCTAGTAGATGGAGGAGTCACGATGAGCATCTGGGTTGATGCAAATGGGTGGCCAGTCCCACCCACTGTGCTACTTGGATGTCTTATTGCTGAAATCCTCTACTTCCGAGGGTGGCGCGTACTCGTCAAAGCGGAGCAGGCCAAAACCGCCAGAGCCAAAGCTCATTCGGCATTCTACGGCTCTCAAGCTGTAGAATACAGGTGGAGTAGCTGGTTCTGGCGTGGCACCTACTTTCTGGGTGCGATCTTCACTTTGCTTCTGGCGAGTTCTGCTCCCATCGACATACTCTCCAGCCGACTGTTCTGGGTTCATATGATCCAGCATCTGCTAATTCTGATCATTATAGCCCCACTGCTTGTGGCAGGTGCACCGCTACTGCCCTTATGGCTGGGATTACCAAGATGGGCCAGAAAGCTTGTCAGAGTGTCTTCATTGCTGAAAACAGGTAGTCCTTTTCATCGCTTTGGGCATTGGCTGAGACAACCTGCCATCTCTTGCGGACTCCTGATTGTCGGAATGTGGGCCTGGCACTGGCCTGCACTTTATGATCTTGCTCTGACAAATGCGGCTATCCACGATTGGTGTGAGCATTTGACATTTCTTGCAGTGAGCTTCCTTTACTGGACGCAAGTGATTCCATCTCCGCCACTCCGTATGCGCTTAGGATACCTTGGACGCATGGTATACCTGGGCGTCGCGATCGCCCAAAATGTACTTCTAGCCGTGCTGCTTGGATTTGCACCAGCACCTTTGTACGCACCATATGCCCACCTGGTTAGTGTACCAGGGGGTCTCTCTGCACTGGCTGATCAACGGCTTGGAGCAGGTATCATGTGGACGGTCGGGGACTTTCCTTTCATTGGTACTCTTTGCATCCTTGTACTACTGTGGCTTGCCATACAATCAGACGATACAGAAATTACTATGCAATCGCAAACTTTAATGAAGCGGTAAAAACTAAAAAAGACAGATGGCATACATAAAAGTAAGCAAACATGTATCTGAAGAAAGGAAGTGACCATGCAGCGTCCAGAAGGTATGCAGAAGCTGACTCTTGCTGCCTTAGTTGCCACTTCAGCGCTTGTGATCATCGCCGGAGCATTCTGGGGCATGAGGCTTTTCGCCATGTCTCGAAATCAGGTAACAACTCAATCGACGAACCCGGCGAACTTTCCCCTTGGCGGTTTTCCAATGGCGGGACATCTCGCGCCTGACTTCACTCTCAGCGATCAGTTTGGCCATCCTGTTACTCTTTCGAAATTACGAGGCCACGAAGTAGTTCTGGCTTTCATTGACTCAAGGTGTAAGACCCTTTGTCCGCTGACTTCCACTATCATGTATAATGCTAAGGCTCAACTGGCAACAACTGCTTCCAATAAGGTACAGTTGATTGCTGTCAATGCCAATCCTACTGCTACCAGCACTGCTACAGTGCAAGCCTGGTCTATTGACCATGGCATGCTACATCAGTGGGAATTCCTCACAGGTTCAGCACAACAGCTCCAATCAGTCTACAGCATGTACAATGTATATGTACAGGTAGATCAAAACGGGTTGTTGGAGCATGATCCAATAATTTTTATCATTGATTCCCAGGGGCATGAGCGCCTCTATTTCGAGACACTTGACTCAACCAGCCAATCCGATTTGAAAAGCCAGGAAATCGGACTGGAGGACGGAATGAAGCAGTGGCTACCATAATCAGATTAATTGAATGAGGGGTATTTCTATGAAGTACATACAGCGTCTGGCATGGACAGCGACCATCATTACCTATTTTCTAATCGCGCTCGGTGGTACAGTTCTAGCCACTGACTCTGGCTTGAGCTGTCCGGATTGGCCATTTTGTAACGGACAGGCCTATTATGCAGGAACGTATCATACGTTTCTCGAGCAATTTCATCGCTTCACGGCCGCAACTGTAAGTATTTTGATTGTGCTGCTGCTTATTGGGATCATAGCGTGGGCAAGGAAAGATCGTGTACTGCTAACGCTGGCGATTGCCGCTCCAGTTCTGCTGGCGATACAGATTGTTTTGGGGGGACTTACGGTTCTCTGGAAATTGCCACCACAGATTATTACAGCGCATCTGGCAACCGCTCTGGCTATCTTCGCCATTGTGATCACAATTGCTGTACTGAGTGGTAAGCCCGCACCCAGCCATGAAATTCCAGCTAAAACACGCAAATTCGCACAATTAGCTATTAGTACTGCATTGCTGGTCTACATATTGATGTTACTTGGTTCGTATGTAACCGGCAGTGAGGCCGGGCTTGCTTGTACAGGCTGGCCCCTCTGCACACCCGCTCCATGGGCTGTGGGCAATCATCTGGCAGAAATTAATATCCTGCACCGCCTCTTTGCCGTTTTCGTTGGAATTGTTATGCTCTGGACCGTAATTTCAGCCTTACGCCGCTGGCGTGTTGCCCGTGGTCAGGCGATAGTTGGGCTGGTGGGTGGAGTGCTTTTCATATGTCAGGCAATCGTTGGTGGCTTAATAGTGCTGCTTGAAGAACCTGCTTTTGTGGCTGGGTTGCATCTCGCACTCGCGACCGCAGTCTGGGGAACTCTTGTTTTATTAGCTGCACTCGCAACCAATCAACTACGCGCTGCACCGCAATCGCAGGAGCTCGAGAAGTTAGAGCAGACGGAAGAGGAAGCGCAAAAAGAACGTGGCGTTGTGCGACAGACTATCTCCAATTACGTTGATCTGATGAAACCGCATGTGACCGTCCTGCTGCTTGGTGTGACAGCTGCGGCTATGGCGATTGCTAAACAGGGTTTACCTCCGCTTGGGTTGCTTATCCCAACTTTACTTGGTGGTGCCATGGCGGCAGGTAGCGCAAATTGTATCAATTGCTATATCGATCGCGATATCGATCTGATAATGGGGCGAACCCAGCGTCGCTCGTTACCTTCTGGGCGTGTGCAACCCCAACAGGCACTGGTATTTGGTATCATCCTGGGTGTTGCTTCATTCTTCATACTCCTTGCTTTCGTCAACTTGCTAAGTGCGGTGTTAGCCTGTTCCGCCATCCTCTTTTACGTATTCGTTTACACGCTCGGCCTCAAACGCACCTCGACACAAAATATTGTCATCGGTGGTGCTGCTGGAGCGGTACCTGTGCTAGTAGGCTGGGCTGCCATTACAAACAACCTGAGCCTGCCTGCAATCTGGCTTTTCGCGATCATCTTTTTCTGGACACCGCCGCATTTCTGGGCACTATCGTTGTTGATTCAAAAAGACTACGAGAAGGCCGGTATCCCTATGCTGCCAGTAGTCAAGGGTGAGGCTGAGACAAGGCGGCAAATCCTACTCTATTCAGTAATTGTCCTGGCTGTGACGCTAGTTCTCTTCGCGATGGGCGCGATGGGCTACTTCTACCTGATCGGCGCAGTGGTCTTGGGTGGCGGATTGATCTACATCGCAATACGCCTGTGGCGCGATCAATCAAAGAAGTGGGCGCGTACGCTCTTCTGGTACTCGAACATGTACCTGGCAGCAATCTTCGCCATCATGGTGCTAGATCGAGTAATACACTAGGGTTTAATAAATGAAGGCAATCGTGGCGTTTGACAATTTTCAAGCGTAAACAATACCCTGACAAAGTTTTTCAGTTGGATGAATGATGCACTGATTGCAATGCGCGAATATACCGGTCGGCTGAACGAAGAACTACATGGTGAGCATCGTGTGTTACGATCCGCTCGAACCAGGCTCCATATAAACGCTCAAACTGGTAGGGTGCAATCGTGTCTCGAATACGCTGTATTTCAACTGCTGGGAGCGGGATCAGGTTGGGGTAGCTGTACATAAAACTGACCCATTGACGATCTGCTACGACTTGAATAATATCGCCTGAGAGCAATGCTCCTTTGCCATCAACTCCTTGTTGCCAGTACAGCACAGTTCCTCCAGAGAAATGTCCACCCAATCGGATCAAAGTCATTCCCTCCGAGAGGGGATATGTCTCCCCAGACCAGAAGGTGATACGCTCGCTGGGACGCATTACCCATTCTCGGTCTGCCTCGTGGAGGTAGATGGGGATATCAAAGCGATCGGCCCATTCCACCATTGTTGAATAGTAGTGTGGGTGGGAAATAGCGATGGCGGTGAGGCCACCCAGCCGCTGAATGCCTGCGGTCGTTTCTTCATCTATCAAACTCATGCAGTCCCAAAGGATGTTCCCAAGAGGAGTTTGAACCAACAGAGCGCGCTCACCGATGGCGAATGACGGAGTAGTTCCAATGCCGATCAGACCTGGCTCGTGTTTCTTGAATTCGTTGTGAAAGCCATCACTCTGCATTTTGGCCAGTGTTGTCCATTGCTGTCCGTTATATCCAACGTATTGACGCTCGTCGAGACAAATTGGACATGTCTCTGGTCGCTGTTCGCCTGGCTGAAATTGAGTACCACACGTTGTACAGATCCATTTTTCCATGCAAACGTCTCCTCGTTGAATGCTGATATAGGTAGCTTACTAAAGATACCGTTTGACATAACGAACAGCACTTTCATTCCATCGTTGCTCTATCCAGGAGTACATGTCTACCTTTGCCTCCTCGCGGGTATACAGCACAGTCGCGATCTCATTACGTTCCATCCAATGATCGGCCAGCATGTAACATGTGCTGTTCCAGCCACTTTTATTTCCGTGTTCGTTGAGCCTTTCCGAGATTCCGGAAATAACAATATCTGTTGTACTTTGCAGTTCGTTCAACGAACGATCGAAGGCTCGTTTATCAGATGCCTGTTGCATTCCCGTCAATATTCTGAGCCTCTTAACATCGATGCCATCATTTTCGAAAATGCATTCATAAATCTTGGTGGTCGATCTAGCCAAATTTCCTGCTGCATAACGGCCTGCAACCTTCTCTGATGGCGAGAGTATACATTTAACGAGCGGAAAAAGATGTCGGGAGATCAGGACTGGTTTACTTGCGAGAAATCTTCCATACGCCGCAACACCCTCTGCGGCAAAGCGATCTCTCCAGAGCCAGGGATCAGTGTCCATTCCAGTATGCCAGGCTTCATCCTGTGTGATTGAAGCGAGAGAAGGATGATCAGGAATAAAGCTTGATAATGGCAAGATTCCCAGATCCGCTACGACTTCGCAAGCTTCTTCAAAAGTGTTTACAATGAGGTGTGACAAACTTCAACTCCTTTGTGAGCAAGTTTTGCTATTGCGGGTGATTTTAGAGCATATATTCAAGATCTTAAGATGTTGTCACATTATAACATAGCAACGTAATTGAATGGTAAACTCTGGTGAGAATATGATGAACAGACGTGTATTTATGGAAAGAGGGAAACATCTATGGATATAACCAATATTATCGCAATTGATGTGCACACACACGCACATATTTCGCGTCATGTATCCGAGGTTCCTGGCAATCAAGAGATTAAGGAGGCAGCGAGGCGCTATTTTAAACAAGAAGGAAGTTCTCCCACTCTTACGGAGATTGCTGCTTACTATCGTGAACGCAATTTGGCTTGCGTGGTTTTCCCTGTCGATGCTGAGTCCACCACGGGAGAGGTGCGTGTTCCTAATGAAGACGTGGCAGAGGCTGCGTTTGAGAATCCCGATGTGCTTATTCCTTTCGCTAGCATTGATCCTGCGAAAGGTAAGATGGGGGCGCGTGAGGCACGGCGTCTGATCGAGCAATTCGGGGTACGAGGATTCAAATTTCACCCCACAATTCAACAATTCTACCCTAATGATCCAAAAGCTTATGTACTCTACGAGGTGATTGCGGAAGCAGGTTTGCCGGCGATCTTTCACACTGGGCATTCAGGCATTGGGACTGGAGTACGTGGTGGAGGCGGGATACGTCTCAAATACTCCAATCCGATGTATCTTGATGATGTTGCGGTCGATTTTCCGGATATGCCCATCATTATGGCGCATCCATCATTTCCCTGGCAGGATGAAGCCCTTTCGGTATGCCTTCACAAACCGCAGGTCTATATCGACATGTCAGGGTGGTCTCCCAAGTATTTCCCCCCTCAACTTATCCAATATGCGAATACACTACTGAAACACAAAATGCTTTTCGGTTCTGATTTTCCTCTGATTACTCCAGATCGTTGGCTTTCAGATTTTGAGCAAATCGAGATCAGATCTGAGGTGCGCCCCTTGATTCTAAAAGAGAATGCTGCAAAGCTACTAAGTCTTGACACTTAAATTTAAGCAACATCAGCCAACTACGAAATCGTAACTTCATGCAACCTGGCATTGTGTATTGTCATGTACTTCCCATGAGGCAGTACGACGGGGAATAAGAGGATTTTCTCTCTTGTGGTAAAATACCTATGTATTCACCGCAACTTTTTCGAAAGCTTTTTATGCATGAATAAGTAGACATAGTTTTCTTAGTCGCAAGGATGTAATTGTATGCATGAAACCCTCTCTTCTCTTGTAGCAAGGGCTTTCACAGGCAACCGACGTCCATTAGTATATTATTTACGTGAGCAAAGCCGCTTACCTGGTACTCGTGCTAATTTAGAACTCGTAAACAGCTTGAGTAATCTACTCATTGCTATCGTGCCGGAACAACCTGAGCAAGTGTGGATGCTTGTTCATTATCTTGTTCAGGATGAAAAGACAGTCGAAAGAAATACACCTGATGAATTTGTAGTTCTTTGTGGTGTTGTTGCGTTTGGCGCATGCGCATCCGTTCGAAAAGAATGGCATACCGAAGTCTTTGAAATGATGAAACTCTTTGCCTGTAGCGAATCCTGGCGTGTGCGGGAAGGGGTAGCAATGGCATTGCAACGATTATTACCTGTAAGTCCACAAGAAACTATAAAGTTCTTGATAGAATTAGCAACAAAAGGAAACTGCTTTCAACAGCGAGCTAGTATTGCAGCTATCGCTGAACCATCTTTGCTTCAAGGCAAGGCTATGATCGATGCAGCATTAGCGATACAGCGTTTTGTATTAGTGCGTTTACACGAGCTTTCTACTACTGTTCGCAAACGTGAAGATGTTCGTTCATTACGCCAAGCAATGGGGTACACCCTTAGTGTGGTAACGGCTACGACACCGGAAAAAGGTTTTGCGCTGATGCGTGAATGCGCAGAGTGGAACGATCCTGATATCAATTGGATATTGCGTGAAAATTTGAAAAAGAAACGACTTGCGAAGTTTGTCGAACATACCGAAAAGGTATCAAAGCTTCTGGCGAGTAGATGATTGATTTTTGTTTGAATGAAAGGAGAACCCTCCATTGGGTGCAACAAAAACAGCCGATTTTTACAACGGCATGGTAATACGCTATAACAATGACCTCTATACAGTAACGGAATTTCATCATGTTAGCCCTGGAAACTGGCGCGCGTTTGTACGTGTCAATTTGAAGAATATTAGAACCGGTCGTGTAATAGAGCAGCGATTTCGTGCGGGCGAGGAAATAGATAATGTGCGCGTTGAACATCAGAACTGGCAGTTTCTCTATATTGATGGTGACGACTATGTTTTTATGAATACCGAAACCTTTGATCAGCAACCGATTGCCAAGGAGATGCTAGGTGATGCGGTTCGCTTTCTTAAAGAGGGGAATATTGTAGAATTACTTGTTGATAGTGAGACTGAGACGATTGTTGCAGCCGAGTTACCCAACTTTCTCGAACTAACTGTAGAAAGCGCTGAGCCCGGCATTAGGGGCGATACAGCTAATAATGTAACAAAGCCTGCTACCTTGGAGACCGGAACAATTATCAACGTGCCACTGTTTGTAAATCCTGGTGACAAAATCCGTATTGATACGCGCACGAGTCAATATGTTTCACGGGTGAAATAATTCCCAGAGGTGTGGCACAAAAACGAAGAGACCGATCACAATTGAAAGCAAAGCACTCAGCAATACTGCCCCTGCTGCCACATCTTTAGCGATTTTCGCTAGAGGGTGGTAATCAGGCGAAGCAAGGTCAATGCATAATTCTATGACCGTATTGAACATCTCAGCAAGAAATACACCAGTAATAGCCACAAAGACCAGAGCAAACTCTACAGTAGATATATGTAACACAATGCCCATTAGAATTGCCAGGATAGCAATACAGACATGTACACGCATGTTGCGCTGGGTTCGCAGTGCATACCATAGTCCACTAAATGCGTACTTAAAGCCAGCAATAAATTTTGCCCACTCGCTTTGAGATAGTTGTTTTTGTGGTAGTTTCAGATCTTTCTTCATTTATGACTAGATTTTCTGCCCGGTAGCTTCCATTACAGCCTGTTGTAAACGTATCATGGCTTGATATCCTGCTTCAGTTTGGTCATCGTATCCAACCAGGTGGAGTATTCCATGCGAAAGAAGGAAAAGTAATTCGTAAACTGGATTGTGCCCCACTTCGGATGACTGGCGTTGCACAGTTGGCCATGATATAACTATATCCCCTAAATGTGTTGTTATATCGGGTGGTGTAATGAAGGCTTGCTGTGTTTGAAAATCCACTCCTTCAAGCAATTCGGGCTTCATCCAAAGTTGATCCACGGGTGCGTGAACAATGGGTTTTTCAAGCAGAGGAAAAGAAAGCACATCTGTAGATTTGTCTTGATTTCGATAGTGTTTGTTCAGAGACTGAATTGTGACATCGTTGGTAATGAGAAGCGCGACAACGATTGGTCGTTCAATTCCTGCTTGAGATAAAGTCTGTACTACTACAGCTTCTAGTGGAAGTGAAGAAAGCAGGTGTTTTAATGCCTGTTCGTCATCTTCATTATCCAACTCTATTGAAAGCTCTATCTGTGAAGTATTGTCTGCCATCATGCCTCATACGACTGTCTAAAAAATAAAACCGTCGGAAACATATAGAGAACAAGAAGGAAATGCACTATGTGTTTCTGACGGAGATTGGATGTAATTTATTGATCTTTGCGCATGGCTTTGCGACGTTTTGCCGCTTCTTTTCTTTTTCGTTTTACGCTCGGCTTTTCGTAATGCTCTCTGCGACGAGCTTCAGCCAGTATACCATCCTGCTGAATCTTACGGTTGAAACGTTTTAGCGCTGTTTCAAAAGAGTCATTTTCGCCGATTTTGACTTCTGACAGCGATATCACCCCTTTATGGCGATTTTTCGAGGCATACAAGAAATTTGGCTAGAAAATCTTCATAACCTGCACAAAAATTATAATTCACACTCTAAATGGTGTCAAGATTTTGTTCCACTAGCGTGAGATTTTGTAGGGGTTGGTCTGGAATTGATGC
>DATMNR010000593.1:0-4711 GCA_035568795.1 Ktedonobacteraceae bacterium | reverse complement strand
GTTCCAGAGCGCCAGAGCAAAACAGAGTATTTGCTCCTCGTCACTAATACCCCCCAGCCCGTCCTCACTCCAACGGTACGTACGCGAGCGAGCCTGGTCGTGTGGAAAATACATCCAGGCATTGCCATCTTCGCTGTAGTCTTCGCGCACTGTACCCCAGGCCCGCTCGCTGAGGTATGGCCCCCAGCGCTTCCAGTTGTCGCCGTCACTGTTTAAACGCTCATGTTCTTCTGCTAGTGCCACGATACTCTCCTTCTATACCTAGGTGATAATGATCTTTGCTTGTATTGCCAACTGAGAATGACTCATGATGCAGGGGTCGATTTGATGTCACTCCACAACTGCGGCAACGGCGCCAGGCCCAACTCACGAACGAGCTTCTGTGCCGCCATCCCCACAGCTTCTGTGAAGGTTGGATATGCCAGTTGCAATTCAGCCACCTTCTCGACTCTCATGCCGCTCGCCATGCATGCTGCTACCATCTGAATGATTTCAACCGAGTATTCTCCTATAACATGTGCCCCCAGGATATAGCGGTGACGACGTTCGACAATCAGCTTACAGAATCCATCTGGATGGTTATCTGCTACGGGACGCAGTAAGTCATCATACTGCACCACCGCAACTGCACAGTCGTACTGTTGCCGGGCTTGAGCTTCGGTCAAACCAACGCTGGCGTATTCGGGGTCAGTGAAGCTGCCACTGGGCACAATTTCATGCGTGCAGCGGCGGTACGGCCCAAGCACGGCATTTTCGGCGGCGATTTGGCCCTCATAGCGAGCGCTTTGCACAAGCATGCTTTGCCCATTGACATCTCCTACCGCGAAGATATGCGCTACATTGCTCTGCAGGTAGTCATTGACGGGAATATAACTGTGTTCTGTCACCACGCCAGCAGCAGTAAGATTGAGCGACTCCACATTGCCCGGCCAGCCAGTCGCAAAGAAGACCGCATCCACGGTCAGATTGGCGAGATGACTTTGCTGGCGGTAGTGCAGCTGAATGCCACCATCGACCTTCTCCAATCGCTCGGTTCCAGCACCTGTCATGACAGTTATATGTTGTTTGCTAAAGGCCTCGGCAAGCGCTAATGAGATCTCCTCATCTTCCTGGGGGATAAGACGTGGGGCAAGCTCAAGCAGGTATATCTGGCAGCCAAAATCCTCAAGGATTGATGCCAGTTGGCAGCCAGTGGCCGCGCCACCGACAATCGCTACGCTGGTTGGCAACGCTGCGAGTGACCAGATATCGCTGTATGTCAGAGCCAGTTCAGCTCCGGGTATAGGCAGGATTCGGCCATGCCCACCAACAGCGATAACAAACTTGTCTGCCTGCCATGTTCGACCATCAGCAACACCTACTGTATGCTGATCGAGAAAACGTGCAGGGCCAACTCCTTCAATAAGTTCGATACCAGTACTGCCGATAAACTCTGCCATGTGCTTTTTCTCATGAGCATACTGCGCGACACGTTTAGCATTGGCCAAAACAGCAGCCAGATCGATCTGGGGACGTTCTCCCCGCAACCCAAAGGTTTCCCAGGACCCAGCATCACGAGCCAAACGGGCAGCTCGAGCAAGCGTTCGTACAGGCGCTGGACCCTCGTTGATACTGGTTCCTCCAACACACTTGCTCTCGAGTAACGTCACCTCGGCATGCAGTTCGCGAGCCTGTAACGCTGCTGTCAACCCGGCGGGTCCACCGCCTAAAACAATCAACTTCATTCCACGCCTCCTACTTTTCGCAGAATAGCGCGAGCAGGCCCCCCATCGCTTCCAGTTATCTTGATTGGCAGGCAGACCAGTTCGTATATCCCTGGATCAACCTTTGAGAGATCAAGACCTTCAATGATCCAGATACCCGCTTCGAGCAGCGCCAGATGGGTCTCAACTCCGTCTTTTGTATAACCCCCCACTGACAGATAATCGATACCCACAGTTTGGACTCCAATTGCTGCCAGGTAACGAGCCGCTTCTTGCGAAATGTAGACGAAATCTTCAACAAACGTATCGGTTTGCCAGCAGCGTACAGAATTCAATGTTTTGAAGAGCAATCGCTCCCCTTGATGAATATCGTAGAGATCAAGTTCTTCTGGTTTAATTGATTCGGGATCGCTGATCTCTATGACGCGTACTCGCCCAATAGCGGCATCAAGAGGCATCTCATGTAATCCCAGACCTTCTGCAATAAAGTGAAGTGGACCATCCATATGGGTACCCGTATGCGAACCCATGGAGAGTGTCGAGACGGTACAGACATCTCCACGATCCATATGCATCATAAAGTCAACCCGCACAGGTGGATTGTCAGGCCAGTGTACCATGCCGGTATGAATTGGTACTGAAATATCGATCCAGTCGTTTGACATCTCTTACTCCCTGTTTGTTGTACGTTCTGATGTGTCAAAGGTAATCACATTCTTGATACCGCTACTCTTGCCAAGCAGCAGACCTGGAGCCTCTTCAGGCGCAACACGGCTGGTGATAATTGCTTGAAGAGCATGTGGCCAACGCTGGCGAAAAATACCAATATCCTTGATGGCTGTATCAAAATCTTCAGCGCTGGCGTTCACAGTGCCGAAAACGAGCTGATTCTTCAACACAATGTTGCGCATCAGCAAATCTGCATTCACTTCGATTGGCGCTTTCAGACTGGGAACGCCTGTCATCACAAAGATACTGTTTGGAGCAAGCAGGTTCAACATTTCAAAGGCAAGACGAGAAACACCGGTTGCCTCATAGACCAGGTGGATATGACCGAAGAGTTCCTGTTGCGTCTCCGGCGGTATCCTCCCCTGAGAATAGTACGTCCCACCAATCGCCTCGACGATGTCTGAACCTGGATTGGGAGCGGGAGGCAGAGCGTACACGCAGGTCTCAAATCCTGTTTGCAGCAATTTCATCGCACCTAAAAGCCCGACAGGTCCGGCACCCAGGACTACGGCTGTTGCGTTATGCCGCATTGCTTGTTCCTGGAGATAGTGAGCAAGCCAGGGCAGACGATCCAGGATATGCCGGACTTGGGTACCTGCTTTCTCTGCAATTGTCAGTGGCTCAGTCAGAACACCAACATTGCGCAGTTCCGGCGGCACGACATGCAAATAACGCTCATGGTCAACCACCTCCTCGGTCATAAAGCCATGCAATCCCTTGATACCGCGTTCCGTGTAGTCACCGGTAGTGCAAAAGTCTGGATACCCAGCACGACAAGGATTGCATTCCGGATGGGAACAAGGACGGCGTACAGTTGGCACGACCAGATCACCTACCTTCACTTTATTGACCGCGGGACCAACTTCAATCACCTCACCAAGTGCCTCATGGCCGATCACCAGAAAGTCGGAACCCTCCGGGGGTGTACCATATTCAAAGGAGCATATCTCCTTATCTGTGCCACAAATGCCAACTTCAAGCACGCGTACTTTGACATGATCGGGTTCAGTTATACGTGGAGCTTCATGCTCAATGAACTTTACTTCGTGGGTGTGTGGGAAAACTGCAACGGCTTTCATATCGTCTCCTTTCATATATATACATTCAGCTTGTCTATTTTGAGAACCGGTAAAGCCAACCTGCCCATCGATCACTATGATCTTGCGGTGATTGCGCAGGTCGAAGCGTGTGTATTTGGGGCCGAAGAAGCGCAAAGGTAAGATCAAATGATATTCGATGCCAATGTCAGTAAACCACTTTCTTCACGATAAGGCTTCTACCGTAGTTATAGCTATACTGCGGACATGTTAATAAATATTTAAGGTTTGATTTCGTGGACATTAACACAACGTAATATTATTGTTAAAATACTGATGAATCAGGCACAACTCCACGAACAGGAGCGGAAATCCTCTTCAGTCTCGTTAGTAGTATACCTGATAGGGATTGTGGGTATCGTGGTAGGTGTGGTGAGATTCATCCACCGGGGAATGTAGCTCTGTTGATCTTCTATCTTGTCGCCGCATGGCTCATCATTGCTGGTTTTTTAATGAAACAGTTAAAGCGAGCTACTAATCATCTTCTCGATCAACGATGCTGAGGATGACTCATAAAACGGTAGAGGTGGTAAATAAATGAGGCGATGATTTGTGAGACGAGTTCATAAGACACCTACATATCACTTGTTGAGTTGGTATTAGGCGTTAATAATGGTATTTCAAAAAATGGAGGCTTTTCGAGACAAGATAAATCAGATAATCAGCCTTTGCTGGGAAAGAATAAACTGTCTTAGCAGTTCTTTTCTCGGGTCAGAAGCACGAGAAACGGCTCTTGTTGAAAAGAATTATGAAGCCACTAGGGTGAATAATGCTTCTGGAAGCGATTCCCGAACATGTGCTATACTGTTCGGGAACCTGTTTTCGGTTGCTGGCAGCAGTCAAAGGAGTGAGCGATGGCTCAATTCTCTCCGACTATCCAGAGTGGAATCCTTACCGATCTGCGAGACGCGGCTCCCGTGCAGATCGCGGTGGACTCCTCCGACTGGTATACCTGGCTCCAGACGGCCTCGGCCTTCACCTTTCGCAGTGAGGAGTGCCTCTTCACAGCACACAAAGAGCGAGCAGGTAACCGGCGCGGGCGAGCATACTGGCGAGCCTATCGCACCTGGCAAGGCAAGCTGTACCGGGCCTATTTAGGCCAATCGGAAGAACTGACGCTCGAGCGGCTGCAGTCGATAGCAGTGGTGCTGGCGCACAAGGGAAAGGGCGAGGACCTGCTCG
>DATMNR010000592.1:0-9341 GCA_035568795.1 Ktedonobacteraceae bacterium | reverse complement strand
GGACCGCTCACGAGCTCGCAATTCTTACAAGTGCATTTACCGTTAATTAAATTTACTCCAACTCCGTGCTATCACCAGGCGTGAAGTGGCAGCATCAGTCGCTCCGGCAAAGATATCCACTGCGCTTTACACGGCCACGTGCAAGGGGAGCAAAATCGTAAAAGTCGATCCCTGTTCTACCTGGCTCTCGACCTGAATCGACCCGCCATGGGCCTTGACGATCCAGTCGACAATCGCCAACCCCAGTCCACTATTGCCTCCTTCGATGCCCATCCGTGCTGGATCGACTTGGTAAAACCGATCAAAAAGATAGGGTTGATGTTCCGGGGCGATGCCGATCCCTGTATCACGTACCATCAGGCAAGCCTGTGCGTGCTTTGCATGAACCGCCACGAAGACATTCCCTCCAGGATTGGAGTAGCGAATCGCATTCTCCAGGAGATTCATCACCACTTGCATCAAGCGGGCTTCGTCACCTAACACGTTGACAGGTGAGGTCGTCCTGACCTGCAGGGCTACCCCATGCTCTGACACTAGCGGCTCCACGGTGGCGGCGACCGCTTCAACGAGCAGATCGAGGTGCACGATCTCCCGCTCCAGATAGACCTGCCCCTCATCGGCATGAGCCAGCGCCAGGAGATCACTGATGAGGCGGCCCAGCCGCTCAGCTTCGGCGTGTATGGCACGAAAGATACCCACATAGTCTTCTGGGGGAAAGACCTGCAAGAGCGCTAGGTCGGTTTTGCTGCGAATGACGGTGACTGGCGTGCGCAGTTCGTGCGAGGCATCCGCGACAAAGCGTCGTTGGCGCATGAAGGTTTGCTCAAGGGAGTCAATCATCTCGTTCAAAGTCAGCGTGAGCTGGTACACTTCATCGTGCGCCCTGGGAAAGGGCACACGCTGCCGCAGATCGCCTGCTTTTATCGCACGTGCTGTCTGGATGACGCGCTTCATGGGCGCAAAGGCACGCGAGGCTAACCAGAAGCTCACCAGCGCGCCAAGTACCAGTACAAGTGGGGAGACGATGAGCAATACGGTCCCCACCGTAGAAAGCGAAGTGTTCACCAATGACAGTGTAGTGCCCACTTGCACGACCCCGAAGATCTTCCCGTCCTGGGTCAAGGCGCGACTGTAGAGTCGCACTGGTTGCCCATCAACCGTCGTGATATCCCCCTGCCAGGGCTGGCCGTGGAGCGGTTGAGAAATGCTCTCGGCGGGCACGACGAGTGTATGGAAGGTCGGGGTCGTGCGAAAGAGTTGTCCATCCGCGGTCAGTACGCGTACAAGTACCCCAAGATTGACATCGGCGGCGGGGAGATGCTGACGCTGATCGCGCGGGTCGAAGCCGGGCAGTTCGGCGGTCGCGTCCTGGATGGACATGGTCCCATCGGCGTTTGGCGTAATATCGCCTGCAATTTGCTGGGCTTGCAGCTGCAATGCTGTATCCAGACTCCTGTCAAGGGTCGCTTGAAATCGTGCATAAAAGAGGGTCGCTGCGAGCAGCAGCAGGACAGCAAAGACCGCACTGTACCAGAGCATCAACTGTTGCCGAATGCCCAATGGAAAAAAGCGCCGGATTCTCTTCATGGCTCTGGCTCCTTTAACTGATAGCCCGATCCGCGAATCGTGTGGATCAGATCGAGTTCACCTTTGGCACAGAGTTTGGTGCGCAGGTAACGGATGTAGACTTCAATGATATTCGAGAGATGCTCCCCATCATCATTCCAGACATGTTCGGCAATTCTTGTGCGGCTCAAGACCTGGCGGGGATGATACATCAGAAACTCGAGCAACGTATATTCCTTGCTGGACAGTGCGACTGGGCGCTCCCCTCGCCATGCCTGGTGCGTGCGCGTATCCAAGACCAGATCCTGGAAGCGCAGCACTGCTCTTTTCTCCGTGCTCGCACGCCGCAGCAAAGCTCGCACGCGCGCTTCTAGTTCCTCAAACGCAAAAGGCTTGGTCAAGTAGTCATCTGCTCCCAGATCCAGTCCCCGCACGCGATGCTCCACTTCCCCCAGAGCGGTGAGCAACAAAATCGGCATCGTGCGCTTGTGATCGCGTAATTGCTGGCAGATCTCCAGGCCGCTCAAACCGGGAAGCAGGATATCCAGCACGAGCAGATCATAGGATCTCGCCAGCCCCAAAGCCAGGGCATCCTCCCCGTGTACCGCAAGATCGACAATGTACGAGCCTCGCTCTAAGCCTTTTTTCAGGTCCGGCCCCAAGACCGGGTGATCTTCCGCGAGTAAAATACGCATGCTATCTCTCCCGTCGGCAATAGATTGAACAGATCTCTTCCTCGCGCTTATGCTACCCCAGGCACATCAGAGTGAGATGAGTGAGGTGTGCGATTGCCTCGCACTTCTCATGTCTGTCTCATTTTCTGATCGTATAGTGTCAAAAGTGGGGTAATCATGCGTGCAATGTGCTGCACGAGATGCAGTATACGCTGCCTGATGGTACCTGTCCAATACGAGGACCGAGGTCGCCAAAAGCGACCTCGGTGGAGTGACAACCCTCTCAAATGACGAAGTAGTAGCATGAAGCATGCGAGGAGGTACAGCACATGAGCGAGGAGCCTGCGCTCTCTTCGAACCGAAGTCCGTCGCCTGTAAAGGTTGGCCAATGTGGAAGTGTCTGCATAAACATGTACAAACAGTGCGGTGGGTATTGCACGAAAAAACGCGGACATGTGAGTCAGCACCGGTGTGCTTGGTGTCGCTATAGCTGGGAGAGTTCAATGACAGAACGTTCTGGAAAGCCTTCAAGGAGCGACTCGGAGATTCATCGTTGAAAGGGTCTCTGGAGCACCAGCGCGTTCTGTATAAAGAGGATTCGCCTCGAGGTCGTCGTGCACATATGTTCACTTCCGCAAGTGAGTGTTCCTGCGAAGCTTGAGCAAAGTACACATGCGTTGCATGGAGGAGAGCATCATGGATATTGTGATTGAGTCTGTCAAACTGGCCTCACAACTGCACAGTCGACAGCGCAAGAAGACGCCAATTGTTCCAGATATTCCCTATATGGGGCATCTGATGGAGGTTGCAGGGATCGTCCAAGCCAACGGCGGCGATGAGACCACTGTAGCAGCCGCGCTCCTTCATGATGCCATCGAGGATCAGGGAGCAGAAGCTCGTGAGCACATTCGCGCAAAGCTGGGGCAACCGGTTCTCGATCTCGTCGAAGCCTGTTCTGAGAGCGAGACGTTCCCCAAGCCTGCCTGGCGGGAACGCAAAGAAACCTATATCAGACAGGTAGATACGGCATCGGTACCCGTGCTGTTAATCATGGTTGCAGACAAGTTGCAGAATGGTCGAGCGTTGTTACGACGCCTGAAATTGCAGGGTGCAGCTGGTTGGGGAAGTCCCAGCCGCGAGGAGAAGGTGTGGTATCTCAAACGCCTGACCGAAGCGATGCAGCGTCGTCTGACCCAATTGGAACGGGAGGCGAACCATCCAACATTGGTGAGCATTCGCCTGCTCATTGAGGAGTACGCTGAACTGGTTGCTACCCTGACACGCTATTAGAGCAACCTCGCGAAGAGGGCCGCAAAAAATGTATTGTTTGTAAAAACCTTCTGAGAGGTATCCTTAGAATGTCCATCTGAGGAAGTAATATTCTGTTCTAGCCGAAGGCTGGCTCGGCACATCCTTCATCCCTGAGCATGCCTCTATGTTTTTGGATTCCATCGCTGCCGGGGCTAAGCGTGCAGGGCGCACTCTCGCAGATCTTGATCTACAGGTGGCTGGTGGTGTAGTTGCGTTCTCTGACGATGTCGAGAGCCTGATTGCTCCGCGGAAACCAGGTCTCGCGTTCACGTTGGGGGCTATGGGATCGCAGCAACATAATTTTTATAACGATGTATATCGACGTGCCGGGTATGCGGATATTGCACTCGAGGTGCAAGATTTGTGGTTAAAGAAGCAACGCGAAGCGGCTGTGGCACGAATTCCTGATGAGCTTGTGCTCAAAACCAATCTCATTGGCACTGAAGATATGGTGCGTGAACGACTCCGTACGCACAGGCGTGCTGGCGTGAACACTTTGCAGGTGAATCCTGAGGGACAGTCGCTTGATGAGCGACTCGCAACATTGGCGCGATTGGTAGAATTAGTGAGAGAGATAGACGCTAAACCTTGAAACGAAATAAAGTCAATTCCACTCCACTTCGAGTCCATCATAAATTGTTGTTGATGTAGCGTTTGATCGTGGAAGCCTTGGGAAATCCCGCCATTGCATTGCTGCATTCTTGAGGAAACCATCTGCCATTAAGCAGGGGATTTGACCTCGTTGGGTGTAGTCGTAGATGGGCGACTGATGATAAGTCCAATGATATCGACGAGCAGGCCGATGAATGCCAGCACGCAGAAAAGCAAGGCACCAGGGAGAGCAATACCAAATAAGGCATCAAGCGAATAGCTTCCTGGTCCTATCAACCCGATAGCAACGCCTATGGCCAACAACTGGAGTGGAAACTCAAGGCCGCGCTTGCTGTTCCAGAAGCCGTTCTTCCAGTGGCTTTTGAAGATTGCCATAAACATAGCAGCGAACATCCCAGCAGCTCCCAGCGGTGTCAGGATACCGAACGCTACAGAAAGGCCGCCACCTAGCTCTCCCAGAATCACCAGGCAGACCCAGAGCCCGGCAGGTTTGAAACCTTGTTTCTCAAATCCCTGCGACAATTTTGTGAGACCAGGACCCTCAAACCACCCGAAGAGCTTTTGCGCTCCATGCGCAGCGAGCGTTAATCCGCCAATAACGCGGAGTATAAGTAGGCCGAGATTAACTGCAATAGTCATACTCTGTTCCTTTCAAAGTAGTTTGGATTTAGTCATAATAATGTACACACGTTAATAAAAATCGAAAGATTGATGACACGGGGAGTCCAGATCGGTTTTATTCATCATCCGCTGAAGCAAACTTGCGCAACGCCACGACCGATGGCACGAAGTAGTAGGCTCCGCTGATCGCTGTCGTATACCTGGTCAAGGCGTCACGGATGCCATCCTCTGCTCCGGCCATGCGATTGAGCATGCGTGCCAGGCGCTGCTGCTCACAGCTGAAGCCGATAAACATCGTTCCATGGTCTGTGGCTGTTCCATATGGGGAATTGCGGCGGAAGATATGTTGTTCTACCCCATTCACTTCGATTACATTGCGAGATACATGTGATTGAGCACCGCGTACCTCCTCATCCAATTCGGTGCTATTTTGCTTGACTCGTCCGATGACCTTCTCTTGCTGCTCTACTGTAAGCCCTTCCCAAGAGGCGACATCATGCACCCACTTTTGTATCAGGACTACACTGCCGCCAGCACCTGGAGTTCCATCGGGAAGGAGTGCCACCTCAGGTGCCTCAGAGAGCGGAGGATTCTCAGTCCCGTCGATGAAACCGGTCAGATCTCGGCTCTCCTTGTAGGTCCATCCAGCGACTTCTGTGGCAAGGTGCGCAACAGGGGCGAGGGTGGTAATGACTTCTCGTGAGACATCGAAGACGGTATGGTAGGCATGTCCTGCCACCCACACCCACAGGTCATGCTGAGTAGCAGGCAAAGTGTATCCATCAACACCATGCACTTCCTGAACGAAATCCTCCACATCTACTGGCATCTCCTGAGGTGCCATGCGCCCCCACAACGACGGTCTGAAGCCGACCACCAGGTTGACTCCTCCAGTTGTCATGCGTGGTTCCTCAAGGCTTGCTATCATCTGAATCAGCGTGAGAGGATCGCCTTGTTGATGTAGATCAAACTCCAGGTAGGAGTGCGAGCTTGTACCCAGGGCAAAGATTCCACTTTGTGCAACGTGCATTCTCATATCTCCTTATGAATCGAACGCTGGGCTAAGAGCAGAATAAGGAGAAATATAAGGCATCTCTAATGGCTTTCTGTTTCTCCCAACGTCTCAGCTATGGAACGATTTTGTTTAGCTTGTATATTATTGTATACGCTAAATAAAATTTTACAAAATCGAGTAGATGCTTATGCTATACTAATGGCGTAAGACCATGTTATCTACTTTGGAGAAAGTCAAACAGCGCCGATGACCACAGCATATACACAAGGTACCCTGGTTGATCATTACGAAATTATTCGTGCACTTGGACATGGTGGTATGAACTGGGTGTATCTTGCGCGAGATGTAACCAATGATCAAGAAGTTGTTCTCAAGTTTCCCAATGATGAGTTAATAGGTAACATTGCTGTTTTTGAGCGCTATAAGCGAGAGGCTGAGATTGGCAATCGTTTGCATCATCCGCAAATCCAGCAACTGCTCAATACCGATGAAAAACGTTCAGAAGATTACCTGGTGGTGGAGTATATTAAAGGACAAACTCTGCGCGCCGTACTCGAAGAGCATGCTCCTAATCCATTACCAGTTGCCGAGGCTATCCGCATTACGTTACTGATCAGTGATGCCCTGGCCTATTGCCACGAGCGAGGGATCTATCATCGCGATATAAAACCTGAAAACATCATGGTACAAGAGGATGGCAACATCAAAATCATTGATTTTGGTATTGCTCTGCTCGAAGGTGCACGCCGTGTAACCTGGCGCGGTCTATCCGGTACAATGGGCACACCCGATTATATGTCACCAGAACAGCTCAAGGGCGAGCGAGGTGCTGCCAGCTCTGATATTTATGCTGTCGGCGTGATGCTGTATGAAATGCTCTGTGGTCATACTCCGTTTGAGGGGGAGAATATCTTTGCGATTATGAATCAGCACGTCTCGCAAGATCCACCCTCGATCCTTATAATGAATCCGAATCTCTCGCCGGAACTGGCTACCGTAGTGATGCGGGCCATTCGTCGTGATCCGAGTAAGCGATATACGTCGATGAATGATCTCCATCATGATCTGCTCCACCTGGAAGAGGTTAAGCCAGTGGCCTATGAGCCAGATGCACCAGGTCTCAATCAGTCCGGCCGAACGGCAATCATGGCTATCCTCATAATAATAGCCATCTGCCTGGCGATTATTGCATTGGGCTTCCTAGTGCAGTTTGTCCATCATGCTGGACATTAGGATTGTGGTACTACTCATTACTTTGCAAATACCAGTTAGCAGAAGAAAAAGAGAGTACTGATGCAGATCCCAGTATCCCAACCTGTTTATATTATTGGTGATGTCCATGGCCACCTGAAAAAGCTTGTTAAGTTATTGCAGGATGCGCAACTAATAAATGCTCAACATTCCTGGATAGCGGGCAGAACAACTCTCTGGTTTATAGGCGATCTTGTCGATCGTGGACCTGACAGCATTGCAGTTCTGGATCTGGTAATGGGCTTGGAGGCTGAAGCTGCTGCCTCTGGTGGTACTGTGGCGTCGTTGCTTGGTAACCATGAGATGATGTTGCTTGCGGCCTATCGTTTCGGCAGACGCTCTACGGGGCTGGGGAGCAATTTTATAACTCGCTGGAAACAGAACGGTGGAAAGCGTGAGGACATTGCCAGTTTGACCCTGCGCCATCTCGATTGGATGGCTCATCTGCCCGCAATGGCTCTGGTGGATGATTGCCTCCTCATACATGCAGACGCTCCTTTCTATATCACATGTGGACATTCTGTTGATGAGGTGAATGCTGCCTTCAACAAGCTACTAAGTCGAAGTGATGCATTAGCCTGGGAAGAAATGATAGAGGATTTTGCTCGCCGCGGAGTATTCCTGCACTCCACGAGTGGAGAAGAGATTGCTCATCGCTTTCTAAGCATCTTCGGTGGGAGGCAATTGGTACATGGTCATACTCCTATCAGTACCATACTCCGTTGTCCTCCCAGAAAGGTAGATAGTCCCTGGATTTATGCAGGTGGAAAGTGCGTCAATGTTGATGGCGGCATGTCTCTTGGTGGGTCAGGATTTGTGTATCGATTGCCTATTCCTGGCGGATCAAGCAACCTTACGGATTAATTTGTATGATTTGTATACTTATATTCTGAATTTCCCTCAGCAAATGATCAAAAATGGTCGGTTTATGCTCTCTGATTACATGGTAAGCTACCAATTCTTGTGCATAGTGCATAAAATACATCATTGTATTTTTCATATTTTGTATGTAGTCCCTGGTGTTGAAAGTCACCTATACTTGACAAAGTAGTATCAGTGAAGCACGAATAATAAATGTGTGGCTAATAAATGGGATCACTTTCGATTGATGAGGTATTAGAGTTTCCCACGTCATCTGGCATGTTTGATGGGCTGTGGCTTTCTCTACCATCTCAATAGGTAAGCATATATTCATGAGAAGTTGCGGATACATACGAAGGAGCAATCAGAACCATTGAAAAAATTAAGCCTATCATTGTTGCCGCCTACGTATGCAGTTTGTCAATTGCATCCCGATAAACATATTCCCTACTGGGCTTTGTTGGGCGATTTTGTCTCACTTACACGTACACCCGAGGAACTTTCGATTGTTTGTCAGCAGGACAATGTACCAGAAGATATTGAAGCAGAGAGAGGATGGCGTTGTGTGCAGGTGCAGGGAGCTTTCGATTTTTCAGTTGCTGGTGTCAACGCTTCGCTCGCTGTTCCACTAGCCAATGCGGATATTAGCGTGCTTGCGATTGCTACTTATGCGACTGACTACTTACTGGTTAAAGAAGAGAATATTGAACGGGCTTTGCTGGTTCTGGAGCAGGCAGGTCATTTCATTGATCGATAGCTGTATTGACAATTTGGGACATCCTCCACAGCGAAATTGGATTGCTTCTTGTATATTTGGATAGCAGACATGAAAAAACCGGGCGACCGCGAAGGTCGCCCGTACTCTGTACATGAAGAAGTGGAGTTTTACGCCTGTTCGACGTCGGGAGAGGCACCTTCGCTGGTGTTTCCGGCGGCTGGCTGATTCTGAGATGCATTGTAGATCATGTCAGAAAGTTCTTTCTGCGTGCGATCGAGCAAAGCGCGCAGTTGAGCAACACGCTCCTTATTCTCGAAGGCACCACGGCTGGCGATCATGAAGAGGCGAGCAACTTCTGCGGCCTGCGCGCGCAAGGCGAGGAGTTCATCTGGAATACCCCAGCCCATGCCGGGTCCGAAGGCGAAAAAACCAAAGCCGCGTCCGAAAGGACCACGAGGACCTCCCTTGCCGTGGCCATGATGATGATGATGTTCGTGCCCATGACCAGAGGGACCATGAGAACCCCAACCACCACGAGGGTCGTGTCCTTCACCCTGCATCCAGGGAGGAGTCCATCCTTCCCAATTGACTTGCTGCATCTCCGAGTCGTCGCCAGTGAATCCATTGGCTTTATTGAACATAGTAAGTTTGCTCCTTTCAGCAACTGAAAATGTTATGTGATATGTCGCATTTACCTATTGAAATCATACAA
>DATMNR010000591.1:0-2693 GCA_035568795.1 Ktedonobacteraceae bacterium | reverse complement strand
CTCATCGCAGCTTTTTTCGCTATCACTGCTCGAATTCATGCACAACCAGCAACTTCGTTTGTCCCAACAGCTGTGCTCAGCGCTACAGGTTGTGGTCTGCTCGTCACCGCTATTCGAAAATTACGTACTTCACAAGGAATTGGTTTACGAGAAGCCGCTTCAGGTGGCTTTTTCATGGCATTGCTTCAATTTGTGGTAGCCCTTACTTATCCTGGTGTATTTAATTCCATAAGCACTAGTCAAGTAACGGGCAAAGATTTTCTGATTACCTGGATATTGATTGCAGGTTTCTCAATCATCTTTAGTTCAGCAGGTGCAGCTCTTGGGCACTTATCATTCGCGCCCATACGCCCTATGCCAGCCAGATCATCATCAAGAGATAGCATAGAGGAAGCAACAATAACTATCGCATCGAAACACACAGATGAACAGAGTACTATAGGAGGAAAAGCGGATGATATCCCTATTGAAAATTTAACACAAAAACCATTTTCACAAACATCTCAGCGATCAATTACCAGTTATCTGCTGACAATACTTCTCATTGGACTGGCTCCCACAGTAGCGGCTTATATATTTTCAGCCGGTTATGATTTCATACTTAGCTTCAATCAATTCGTTCCAGGTCCTTATCCTACACTACGAATACTCAGCGCACTACTACCCTGGCAAATACCAATACCTATTGACTTGAACGGTGGTATTCAAAACATTATTATTTTCAGCCTACTATGGCGTATTCCCCTTTTCCTGGGTAATCCTTCAACCTTTGACCTTCAAGCTCTTGAACCATACTTTTTCAATGGAGCCGCATTCGCAATGCTTCTTCTTACCATGTATCAGCAGCGTGTTCGTAGAGAAAATCAATTCATTTATCCTGGATGGGCAACATTTCTTTCTATGGAAGCAATCTTAGGCTTGATTATGGTATTGCCAGCGAATCTTTGGGTGCTGAGAGGGTTGGAAGGGCTCATACAATTTCATGACATTGTAATCCCCATACGCACTATCACTATTCTGAATCCACTTACATTTTCTTTGAATCTAATCACCGGACCCCTTATCTGTGTAGGTTCAGGTGTAGCAGTCAGAATATTTCTGGGTAAAAGAAGCGTATGATCTTGCTGATCCTCAATCCGAGCCATGTGGCACAGGTTGAATAGGACTCCGCATAGTCATTACTCAAAATGTACTAAAGACGGAATACCGAGCTTTTTGCAAACGCCTTGCGTGTCCGCAAGGTGCTTTGGCGATGGATCTGCATACTCCAGACACCAAAAGAGCTGATAGATGGGCCGTCTCTGAACATATTTCTCGGCAACGGGACAGACCGCCTCATAGGCCGTCCAAAAGCCCTTACCCACCATCCCTCTCCACAAGTCCAAGCGAGCTAAATCCGATTCCTGGTGGCCCGCCCAGGCCTTATCAAAGTCCAGAATGGCAGTGAGTTGCCATCGACCCAGCTCTTGACGAAACAGCACGTTGTTTCCATGCAGATCCTCGTGGCAGAGCCTCGCATCGCAGATGTCAGAGAATAAATCCAGATGGTCGTCAACGACATGCAAAAAGAGGGTTGCCAAACGTGGACTCACAATGCGCTCATATGCTCGACGTGTGAGTGCACTCAGATAATCTTCCTCTGGTGGCGCAGTTTCTCTCGAATCTACCTCCCCAAAATGAGGAAAAGAGATGGTATGCAATTGAGCAACCGCTTCCCCAATCTGCTGATACGCATGGTGAAGCTCCTGCAGGTTCATCCGGGACCGCACTGCTGTCCAAGCTTGTCCAGGCAGGTAGGTTTTGATGATATAGCGCCAGGGCCATGCCCGATAGGAAACATCAACCGCAAGCACTGCCCCCTATGGGGATGGTGGTGTGGGTTGCGACCAGCTGGTGAACCAGGGCTGTCTGATCAAAGGGATACGGAGAGCGTGCATGCTGGCCGGCGAGTTTGATCACCACCGAAAGCGTGGGGTGACGCAAGCTTGCGAGGAGAACAACATAATCCTCGCGACGATGCGCTATGGTCGTGTCAACAAGTTCCACCTGTTGGTACAACTGCTCGTGGAGCAGTTGTACCAACAGAGCACGAGTGTCTCGCTCCATGGAATCGTCACTCATGTATGGCCTTTCTTATGGAGTAACATCGGTGAATAACCCCGGTCTTACAAGTGTATTCTCCATTCCTATGATACCCCGACGGTTGTGTTCCAGTCTAGATGGCCTTCTTCACCGTTTGGCTAAAACATCTGATACTGACAGATATAAAGAAGGACGGGCATTACATGTGACCACACGAGCAAGTATGTTTCGTTACAACCGAAAAACTTACTTGCCGTTTTGTGGAGCGCAGAAAGAATAAGACATTGGAGCACATCCAGATGCGAGTTGACGATCTGTCGGTTCAGTAGGATCAACGGTGCAGCGTACGCTTACCAAGGAAATATTCCTGCATCCGGTATTTGATGCCCAATATTCTCGTCAGCGCCAAGCAGAGAAGTTCGTGCAGGAACACCGGAGTCACACCCATGAAGCCGCGCCAGCGCAACCAAGAACAAGGTAAGCCTCAACGTTTGACGAAGGCTATCACCCGCATTCGGCTCATCGAGGCCAATCCGGGCAAACTTGCCGCTCTCGATGACCTGGCCCTTGTCTACCTGGCCTTATGCCAGCAGTATGTTACCCTCTTTTGC
>DATMNR010000590.1:0-9117 GCA_035568795.1 Ktedonobacteraceae bacterium | reverse complement strand
GTCCGAACGGTAGCACTCCTCCTGAACGGCTCCCAGGACGAGCCTGGGGATCTGGTCAGGGCCAGGCCTGTTTTACGCAGACCCATCCCATTGGCGGAATAGGGTCCCTGACATCTGCTCCTCTTGTATCTTCCTCTGGATACTAACACAACCACCGCTAATTGAGAAGACCTGCGGATTGATCGACGATATCCAGCGCTTCCCATGTCTGGACGGGTCGGACACTTAGGTTGGTTCAAGCTCGAAACGAGAAGAAGAGCTTTTGTACTTTTTCAACACACGCATCCTTGTCTGCTTCGCGTGCGGTCAAAATGATAACGGACAAGCACTGTGAAGTTTTCAAAGCACAATAAACTATTCTTTCTCTTCGCCACAACAACGGAAAGAGGATAGAGGTCTACCTCTACTTACAAATACCCATGTTTCACGTCACGAATTTGAAACCCTTATAAAAATACAGTGTTTACCTGACAAAATACTCATATTTCGCACTTGACTCTTTGAGAAAAACAGCTAAAATCTCTATAGATTACAAAAGCATAGCAAATTATGTGAGGTTTTGTGCAAATAGTCCTTGTTGGCGTCGATCACGTATCTGCGCCCATAGCATTACGAGAACGATTGTCGTGCACTAAGCGACAGGTACCACAGGTTCTTCACGAAATACGTAATATCGCTCAGGAATGCGTTTTACTCTCGACTTGTAACCGTATTGAAATGTATGCCGTCTTTTCTGAAATTGAAGAAGGACACATTCAACTTTTGCGGATTCTGAGTGATATCAGTAATATAACACTTCCAGAACTTAAAGCTCATAGCTATCATTTTGTTGATGAACAAGCTGTGTCGCACTTGTATGGGGTTGCATGTGGACTTTATTCCCTGGTGCCAGGAGAGTCGCAGATACAAGGGCAGGTAGTCGAAGCTTTAGAAATAGCTCAGGGTAGTGGTTATGCTGGACCAATAACTTCCACGTTATTTCGTGGAGCTGTTGTAGCAGGCAAACGTGCTCGAAGTGAAACTGGAATCAGCCGGAATGCTGCCTCTATTAGTCTTGTTGCTGTGCAGCTGGCGAAGAAACTGTTACCCACTCTACATAAGGCTTGTGTTTTGCTTGTGGGATCAGGAAAAATGAGCGAACTCACTGTCCATCATCTCTGCGATAATGGCGCACAAGAATTGATTATTATTAATCGAACACCTTCGCACGCTATTGATCTTGCCAAACGCTTTGGTGCTAAACATCGATCTTTTAAAGAACTTGCCAAATCTCTAGTGGAAGCGGATGTAGTCATTAGCTCCACTACTGCTCCTCGCGCATTAATCACGTTTGAAATGATGCAAGATGTAATGAAGCAGCGTGCAGAAAGACGAATACTTCTAATCGATCTTTCCCTTCCACGTGACATTGAAGCTGAAATAGCTGAAATGTCAGGAGTACACCTGTATAACCTGGATGATTTAGAGGTGGGAGTAAACGAAGGTATTCGTTTGAGGAACCAGGAAGTTGAACAGGTTCAGGAGATCATACTCCAGGAAGTGAGCGTATTTAATAGATGGCTTTGGTCGTTAAACGTGGTCGAAACAATCAGAGCGCTCAGACAATACGCAGATACGTTGAGGCAACAAGAATTGAAGCGTACACTCCAACGTTTGCCTGACCTTACACAACGAGAAACCGCCATAATTGAGGAACTGTCAACACGGACAGTGAATAAGTTATTACATATCCCCATGCTGCGTCTAAAAGAGGCCACTATTGAGGGCCAGGAACATTTGTATACGGAAGCACTACATTATTTATTTGATTTGAAAGAACAATTGGATGAAACGCATTACCATAGGAACTCGAGCAAGCAAACTGGCTATAATACAGACTCAATGGGTAGTCGATCATCTGCATCAACACGAGCCAGAATTAGAGATAATAATAAAGCGAATTCAAACGACAGGTGATACGAAAGCAGGCGTTCCATTAACGCAGATGGGTGGTGATGGTGTTTTTGTAATGGAAATTGAGCATGCTTTAATGCAAAGAAATATTGATTTGGCTGTCCATAGTTTGAAAGATTTGCCCACCACTCAACCTGAAGGATTATGTATATGTGTGGTAGGTACGCGTGAGGATGCCAGGGATGTACTGGTAGTAAATGGTCAGAGTGACCTGGGATCGTTATTTGAGTCAGGTCGATCTCGATACCTGCGCATTGGTACATGCAGTTTGAGGAGAACAGCACAAATTCGAGCGCTTATCCCACAAGCTGAGATATTACCATTACGAGGAAATGTTGATACACGGCTGCATAAACTGGATGCAGGAGATTATGACGGAATTTTGCTGGCTGCTGCTGGATTGCATAGATTAGGTAAGCATGAACAATTAGCTCATAGAGTGAACTATCTGCCAATAGAATTAATGATGCCTGCACCAGGGCAGGGTGCATTAGCAGTGGAGTTCCGAAATGGGTCAGAGATACAAACGTTGGTAGCCTCTCTCAAGAATAATGTGACGCAGATAACTGCGAGTGCGGAACGAATGTTTATGCATCGGCTAGGTGTAGGATGCTCACTTCCAGTTGCAGCTTATGGAGAAATTGTGGGTGATCGGCTCATTTTGAAAGGATTAGTGATTAGCCTGGATGGTCAACGCAAAGTGCTTGTACAGGGTTCAATTCCGTGGACATCTGAAACTCATATTGAGAATGCCGAAGAACTGGGGTTGCAGCTGGCTGATCGTGCATTATCAGAGGGAGCAGCGGAGATAATTAGAACATCGTATGAAATGCAGTTTCAAGGAAGTCAAAATGCATGAGCAAACAGTGAAGAGCTTACCTTTAGAAGGTCGACGTATTCTTAATACTCGGACCTACGAGCAAGCAGGTGCTTTAAGTTCTCTGTTGAGCGCACTTGGAGCTATACCTGTGGAGTTCCCGACGATACGTGTAGGTGCTCCCAAGGATTGGGAGCCTCTGGATAATGCGTTGAAATGTCTGTGCGAAGCAGATTGGTATGATTGGTTAGTATTCACAAGTGCCAATGGGGTACAAAACTTTTTCGAACGATTGATCAAGTTGGGGTATTATGTGGAGTCTATTGGCACTGTGCGTATAGCTGCAATTGGTCCAGCAACTGCTATGGCACTGGCAAAATATGGAGCTAAGGTTGATCTTGTACCAGCTACATATATTGCTGAGGCTGTTGCCGCTGCATTGATCGAAGAAGTTCGCAAACAGGGAGAATCTTTAGAAGGAAAAAGGTTATTGTTGGCTCGTGCAGCAGAAGCGCGTAATGTGCTGATTCATGAACTACGGAGAGCAGGTGTAGAAGCGGATGTAGTAGCGGCTTATCGAACAATCGGGATTGACAAAGAATGTGAACCAGGGCAAATGATCCTGCGCCAACTAGAAGCTGAGGAGCTTGATATCATCACCTTTACCAGTTCATCAACGGTTCGAAATTTTATGCAATGGCTTATGGAGTACGATGCAAAATTCGCCGAAACATTTATTCATCGCGTGGTAGAGTTTGCACGTCCAAAAATAGCTTGTATTGGTCCAATTACATCACAGACTGCGCGTGAAAGTGGCTTGAAAGTACATATTGAAGCAGACGTCTATACAATTGCTGGCATGGTAGAGGCAATTATTCGAAATGAGGAAAAAGTATGACAGAACGGACATTGCAAACAACACAAACAACGGAAGTACAGTCTGAGCAACAAGCTTCTAATCCTGGATTGAAGCAACCCCGCCAGTTGGTGCGCTTTACATTCTATAAACTTGATCCACAGTGGCAACTGCTTCAGACAGAGAAGCGCCAGCAGGGAAAACAAGAATTGCTCGCAATTTTTGAAGAATCTGCACAAGCGCATTTGGTGCGCAGTTTTGGTCTGTACGGATTGCGATCGGATTGTGATTTTATGCTCTGGCAGGCTAGTTATGCTATTGAAGATTTACAAGAGGTTAGTAGTAAGATTCGATGTAGTGTGATGGGGCCTTATTTGCGTGAAATTCAAGCATTTCTTTCAATGACAAAACGTTCTGTCTATGTTGGCAAAAACGCTCGTGGCACACATGATCCGCGCCTGGTAATTACGCCTGAGGATAAAAAGTACCTCTTTGTCTACCCATTTGTGAAAACGAGGGCATGGTATGCCTTGCCTATAGAAGACCGAAAGCGAATGATGAACGAACATATTCGTGTCGGTTTGACCTTTCCATCTGTTTCGTTGAATACCACATATTCCTTTGGCCTGGATGACCAGGAGTTTGTTGTGGCATTCGAAACGGATGTCGTCAGTGATTTTCTTGATCTGGTGCAACAATTACGCGAGACAGAAGCGAGTAGATATACCTTAAGAGATACACCTATGTTCACCTGTGTAGCACAGCATTTGCGAGAGATATTGGAAGCAATTGGAGCTTGAGGAGCCTAAACATGGAGAACAAAACTCGAATTGCAAATAGTCTGGACCTTCATCGTTCGGAGGCTCTTTTTGAAGAGGCTCAACAACTTATACCAGGCGGTGTGAACAGTCCTGTTCGCGCGTTCCGAGGTGTTGGAGGCAATCCGTTATTTATCGATCGGGCGAATGGCCCATACTTATTTGATGTGGATGGGAATCGCTATCTTGATTACGTTCAATCGTGGGGGCCAATGATTCTAGGTCATGGATATCCATCGGTATTGGAAGCAGTGACAAAGGCAAGTATGCGTGGATTTAGCTTTGGCGCACCAACTGAAGCAGAAAGTATACTGGCAAAATTAGTTATCGGGAGCGTACCATCGATTGAAATGGTGCGTTTTGTTAATTCGGGTACTGAAGCAACCATGAGCGCTCTACGTCTGGCCAGGGCCTTTACTGGACGTAGTAAAATCATCAAGTTTAGTGGTTGCTACCACGGCCATGCAGATATGCTTCTCGTACAAGCTGGTTCTGGCGTGGCAACGATGGGCTTGCCAGATAGTCCAGGGGTACCTGCTGAAGCAACCAGTCACACCCTGATTGCGAATTATAATGATAGTGAGACTGTAGAGGAGTTATTTCGAATCTTCCCAGATGACATTGCTGCCATCATAGTTGAGCCAGTTGCAGCCAATATGGGGTTGGTGTTGCCTGATCCTGGGTTTCTTGAGCAACTAAGAGATATATGTACTACATACGGAGCATTACTGATCTTTGATGAAGTCATGACCGGTTTCCGTGTTGCTCTGGGAGGTATGCAAGAACGTACCGGTATACATGCTGACTTGACTTGTCTTGGAAAAATAATCGGTGGAGGGCTTCCGGTAGGGGCATATGGAGGGCGGCGAGAAATAATGCAACTTGTGGCACCAATGGGGCCAATGTACCAGGCAGGAACACTTTCGGGTAATCCTATGGCAATGGCAGCTGGTATTGCCACTCTCGAAGAGTTGCATAAACCCGGTAGATATGAAGAGCTTGAACGCAAAGGACAATTATTGAGTAGTGGAATAGATCAAGTACTACAAACGATGGGTGATGGCATACAATTTGTGAGAATTGGCGCAATTTTTTGTTTATTCTTCACTGCTGAACATGTCGTAAATTATAGTAGCGCCAAAACCTCAAACACACAACGTTATGCTCGCTTTTTCTGGAGTATGTTAAAGCGTGGCGTATACTTGCCTCCATCCCAATTTGAGAGTTGTTTTATGTCACTGGCCATGGAAGACAAGATGATTTGTGAGACGGTAGAGGCAGTAAGATTAGCTTTGATTGAGAGTATGGAGTAAATAATGATGGTAAAATTTCCTGCCACTCGTATGCGGCGCACACGACTGAACGATAGGTTGCGTAATCTGGTACGCGAGACATATCTGAACGTTGAACAACTTATTTACCCACTTTTTATTGCTGAGGATATTGACGATCCGCAAGAAATCTCCTCAATGCCAGGAATTAAGCAATGGCCACTCGCATTTGTAGGGCAAGAGGCAAAACGTATTTTACAACTCGGTATTCCAGCGGTGTTGCTATTTGGCATCCCTTCCGAGAAAGATGAAGTGGGGTCTCAGGCGTATAATTCCCAGGGTGTCATTCAACAGGCCATCCGTCGTATAAAAGCAGAAGCGCCAGATTTGCTGGTTATGACTGATGTGTGCCTGTGCGAATATACCAGCCATGGCCATTGCGGCGTGATTTATAATGGAAATGTTCAGAATGACGAGTCACTCGAACTACTTGCACGAATGGCACTCTCACATGTTGTAGCAGGAGCAGATGTAGTAGCTCCATCGGACATGATGGATGGCCGTGTAGGGACTATTCGGCAAAGCTTAGATAAGGAGGGTTATAGTTCAATATCGATAATGGCTTACTCAGCTAAATACGCTTCGGGGTTCTATGGTCCGTTTCGAGAAGCTGCTGCCTCATCACCTCAGTTCGGTGATCGTCGATCCTACCAGATGGATCCTGCTAATGTTCGCGAGGCATTGCGTGAAGTAGATCTAGATATTGGCGAAGGTGCCGATATCGTAATGGTAAAGCCCGCGCTGGCGTACCTTGATGTTATCCAGCAAGTTCGGCAACACTGTAACTTGCCAATTGCGGCATATAATGTTAGTGGTGAATACTCGATGATAAAAGCCGCAGCTCAACAAGGATGGATTGATGAACGGCGTATAGTGATGGAGGTGTTGACGGGCATTAAAAGAGCTGGAGCAGATATGATAATAACCTATTTTGCGCCAGAGGTTGCAAAGTGGTTAAGCGAAAGGTAGTGATCTCATAATATCTTTCTAAAGAGAAATACGGGAGAAAAATTGGGGAGGAATTCTTTGTGGATACTCTTAATACATCTTTATTCGGATCACATGAGCAGATGAAACTAGGCGTCGGTTACCATAATGTTGGAACCGGCGTTTTGCGTGCATCAAATAAGGCAACGGTCGATTATGTAGAAGAGCATTATGGGCAAAGATGTGGTCATTTACCACTTAATGCTCAAAGGGTTCGGGTTTTAGTGAATGCGCACACCGATGAAGATGCATTACATCTGAAGTATCTTAGTCGACTTTATGGAAAAGAAATTAGTGCTATAACCCCTTTCGAATTGAAAGAGCAACAAAAACTTCACCCAGCTTCTCAAATCTTAGTTGTGCCGTATATCAATGTTCCCGAGACTGAAAGACGTATTCAAACTGATTTAGAGGCAGAATCATGGGGTATGAGAGGGGATTTAGTCAGCTTGCTTAAAAACAAAGCTGATTTTTATCATTTTGTTGATGAATTCGAATTTGATGGTTTTCGTACTCCTGATTATTGCATTGCCCATGTAAATGATCTTTCCGAAGAGGCTCTTCTTTTTGTGAATGAGATACAAGAACTCGTGATAAAATCGGGTGTGCCACATTATCCGCTAGGGGTTATGCTGAGAGCTGCCGAATCGGATGGAAATTATGGTTGCTGCCTTGTCTATGAGCAACATAAACGTGTCAGGGTTGTTCCGAACGGTGACTTGGAACAATCAGAGTATTATTCCTCCTGGAAAGAAGCATTAGCAGTATCGCAACAGCACCTGATAGCTACCATGGATCAACATAAGGAAACTAGAATTGTCATCAGTCGTTATATAGACATGATTGATTCTCCCGGAATGTCTGTTGTTATCATGGACGGTCGGGTAGAGTCCTTAGGTTGGAATGGTCAACTTCAACAAAATGGTACTAAAGCCTGTATTGGAACGAGCACATACATACCAGCAAACACCTCTCTAGCACGATTGCAACATAGATATGAAGGACAAACCCTGGCCTACTTCGAAGCAATTTTGAGACGAGCAGCGCAAAAATGCAGCGTGGATTTTGCATCTATGAGAGGTGTAGCTAATATAGATATCATGCTTGCTAGCGATTTAGAAACATTGCTACAGAAAAAAAGAGGCCATAAACAAACGCATTATATTGCTGAATGTAATCCGCGTTGGACGAACTACACTGATGCGATTATGACCATCATTGGAGTGAATAGAAAAAAACAGACTATTAGCAACATGAAGTCGGTAATTCATGAGGGGATAGCAACTATCGATAAATATTACTTGCCTGAAGATATAGATGCCCCAATAGTAAGAGAATGCATCTTGCAGCGAGACGAAGTGTTAAAACAGAGTGGAACGAGAATTATCTGTCGTATGGCTAAAAAGCCAATGGGATTGATCTTTTCCGGTGATATCAATAAAGCACAACAAGAAGTTGTAAGCATTGTTCACCAATTAACAAGCAAATAGATTAAACGGATTTGAAGGAGTAGGCTATGGAGTTCGACGAAGCTGTACGCAAAAGGCGTATGGTGCGGCATTTTGTACCTGAGCCGGTTGCAAAAGAAGTGATCGATCGTATGCTGGATCAGGCGCGGCATGCTCCAAGTGCTGGGTTTACACAAGGACAGTCGTTTGTGGTGGTGACACAGCCGCATCTCAAACAAGCTATTGCTCGTCTATGCAGCGAGGAAGACTATATTGCAGATGGATTTCATGCCTTATGAGAAGTGGTAGCAGTATGGATGAGTTATTCATCTTTGTGTATCATTTGCCTCTTATTGCATCGCGAGTCTAACATTCAGGTGGATGATGATATCATAAGCTAGTGATTTAATGATAATAACTAATAACATCCTACCAATAACATCATAAAAAAGAAAGAAAATGTTGTGACATTATCTATTCAATACCCAACGGCTAGTTTGAAACCTCACAAAGAGGAAAGTCTTCAAAGCGGCCACTTATGGATATTTTCTGGGGCTTTACAACAGCCTCCAAGTTGGATCGAGCCTGGCGGACTGGTAGATGTGAAGTCATCTACAGGGCAGTTTGTGGCACGTGGTTACTATAATCCCAGAACAGATATTGCAATTCGCCTTCTAACCCGTAACATTGAACAGATAATTGACGAGGATTTTCTGCGTAAGCGTATTCGTAGTGCAGTAGATTTGCGAAAAGTCTTCAATCTTGACGTAACCAATACTTACCGCCTGATTAATTCAGAGGGCGATGCTTTACCAGGTTTGATAGTTGATCGCTTCGCTGAAATTCTCGTAGTACAGATACACACTGCTGGAATGGAACGTATGCGTTCACACCTGATTGTTGCTCT
>DATMNR010000589.1:0-3103 GCA_035568795.1 Ktedonobacteraceae bacterium | reverse complement strand
ACGCTGCTGACCTCTTTAGGACCCTGCTGAATAGTTACCCTGTGTGAATGATATCATACGACAGGCAACTGTCGTACATGCTTTTCAAGAGCAGCGTTTCTGAACTGAAGGTAAGAACATACTAGACGAACTGCTCCACCTCGGTCGAGCCTGTTAGAGCGGTAGTCGAGGACGTACCTCCCGAGACAATCTGCGCTACCTCATCGAAGTATCCAGTGCCAACTTCACGCTGATGTTTGGTTGCCGTATACCCGTATTGTTCGAGCGCAAACTCGGCCTCTTGTAGTTCAGAATAAGCTGTCATACCATGATCTCGATAGCCAAGAGCCAAATTGAACATGCTGTAGTTGAGGGCATGGAATCCAGCTAGAGTGATGAACTGGAATTTGTATCCCATTTTTGCCAGTTCTTTCTGGAAGACGGCAATGGTGTTGGAGTCCAGCTTCTTACGCCAGTTAAATGACGGTGAGCAATTATAAGCGAGCATCTTGCCAGGGTATTGCGCATGTATTTCATCAGCGAAGTGCTGTGCCTCTTTGAGATTTGGTTCGGATGTTTCACACCAGATCAGGTCGCAATATGGAGCGTAGGAAAGTCCTCTGGCAATGGCTGCTTTTATACCGCCATGCATTCTGTAGAAGCCCTCCGGGGTTCGCTCTCTGGTGAGGAATTTGTGGTCGACAGGGTCAATATCGCTGGTGATCAGGTGCGCTCCATTGGCGTCAGTTCTGGCAACAATGAGTGTTGGCACGCCCAGTACATCAGCGGCTAAGCGTGCTGAAACAAGGTGCTTGATTGCTGATTGTGTTGGAACGAGCACTTTCCCACCCATATGCCCGCATTTTTTCTCTGAAGACAACTGATCTTCAAAATGAACACCTGCGGCGCCAGCCTCGATCATGGCTTTCATCAATTCGAATACATTAAGAGGCCCGCCGAAGCCTGCCTCGGCATCAGCCACGATGGGTGCAAACCAGTAGGTGTCACCTTTGCCCTCTGAATTTTGGATCTGGTCTGCTCGTTGTAAAGCCTGGTTTATTTTGCGCACTACATTCGGAACACTATTTGCCGGATAAAGACTTTGATCGGGGTACATCTGTCCAGCCAGGTTTGCGTCAGCAGCGACTTGCCAGCCGCTCAGATAAATTGCCTTTAACCCCGCCTTTACCTGCTGTACTGCCTGGTTTCCCGTCAATGCACCCAAAGCTCCAATATAAGGCTCAGTATGTAAAAGATTCCAGAGGCGCTCTGCTCCAAGACTCGCCAACGTGTATTCAATTTTCACAGAGCCACGCAGTCGTACAACATCCTCGGCGCTATAAGGGCGAGAGATCCCTTTCCAGCGCGCATTCTCTTTCCACTCTGACGCAAGTTCTGCTACATAGTAAGCGTTCATTGCATGCTTACTTCTGCTATGGCCATTCATACCATTGTTACTGTGTCCATTCCCATTTGTCGCATGATGTTCGCTCATTCTGAAAACCTTTCCTAATCTTCTGAGGCTCATTGGGAGTCTATCTGGCAAACTTCATTGTTTGCACGTTCCACTCATAGGAAAAGCATAACATTGAACTACTTCGAAGAGCCATGGATTAGCTTCAAAGGTTGTGAAGCTATATATAAGCAAATGATTATATATGACAAAATTCGAATGCATTTACACTAAAATGGAGTGCTATTTTGTTAATTCATTGTGTCTTCGTGCTTCATTTAATCATCGATGGCTATACATAGAAGATTTTTATCCTAAACATAACTGAAAAGTTATATTAGTCTTCGACTAATGATATACATTGACTATTTAATGTAGATATCAAGCTATCCACCGTTGGCCGATAATGGAGTTTAACACATGGAGGGGGATATCGCGTATGCCACCAAGGGTAGATAAATCGGCACCTACTTGTCTGACCACCTTCATGTGACAACTCGCCGCCTACGGCGGCGGAGGAAGGGGAAACTGGGGCACAGCCCCAGACCCCAGTCAAGGGGCAGCTGCCCCTTGCATCCCTGCTTTTCTACCCTTCACTTGAAAGCGGTCAGATCACTACTACTCTGTCAGCTACAATCGATGGTGGGAACCGGGCATCCGCTGGCACCTACCCGTCTTGCCAACGACGCTAGCGCGTCTAGTGCTACGCACTCAGGCAAGACGCAAGGAAAAGGGATGCCCCCACATTTCCGAGTGCTAATTGAAGCTTGACGGAGTACTACGGGCGTCTGGGTTATGTTATTAATCAGCCTTATTGGGACTTTCTGATGGAACTTTTAGCTGTTCAGTACCGTCTGTTTCGATGATAGGGGTGAGTTGAAACTCCTCAGAGACGTATTGAGTATGTATGTATTCTGCGCATCTCTTTATGTCTTTCAATGTCTATGAATGAAATATCCTTAAATGCATTCAGAAACGCTCCTTTCGCAGTTCTTGCCCGTTCTGTCAACGCTGCTTCGCAGCTACCCTACGGGTCAGGCAGAACGAAAGGCAGCTAGAAAGCTGCTGCTGCAGCTTTCTCATCTGAATGCAAGGAAGTATTAGGAGTGACACAATGCGTAATCTGATGAAAAAGGACGTTTCTAAACAGTATTGTAAACGTATGGTTCTTGGGGGAAGTCTCGGAATGCTGATCATCCTGGCTCTTTTACTTACAGCTTGTGGTGGTTCATCAGCGACAAGCTCTGGGCTTGTGGCTAATGGTCCAGTCCATCAAGTAGCCAGTACGTCCTCTCAAGGTTCTAGTTCGCTCTCCGGGCAGAATACAAAATCTGCAACGTCTTTCGGGCCGCAGTACCTCATCAAGTCGCTCCAGGTCAATATGTTGGTGAAAGATACGCGACAAGTAGCCAGCGATCTTCAATCCTGGATTGGTACAACCGACCCACGTTCGACTTCGGCCGGAATCGACTACGAGCAGACGTATGACAATCTTTATAATGTCAACATGACATTCTCGGTAACGTCCGCGCAATACCCACAAATCGAAGAGTACCTGGCTGGTTATGCTCAGCAACACGGAGGCAAACTGACGAGCCTGCACGAGAGTGTGCAAGATGTGACGAATGATTATATCGATACACAATCACGCCTGACAAATCTGCGTGGGGA
>DATMNR010000588.1:0-11195 GCA_035568795.1 Ktedonobacteraceae bacterium | reverse complement strand
CTGCTGGAAAAAGCTCGCGAACGCGTGCTGGAATCGTTCATTGGTTTGAATGGCCATGCCTCCGATTGGTCGTTTGTGAAAGACAAGATCAAACATACGTTAAGTGAATACCTGTATGAGCAGACACATCGTCGACCAATGATTCTGCCGCTTGTGATGGAAGTGTAAAGCTTTATTGGACTTGCTTCTATGGAACATATGCGCTATGATACAGGTGTCTTTGTGACTCTTGCACGGCAAGAAGGAGTAACCTGACATGGCAGCACATGATGAGAGGAAAGAACAAAAGCAGAAGGGGCGTGTGGGGCCAGGTGTAGACGCTGGTGAGACTTCCCGTGTCAGCAAAGCCGCCGGGAATCTTGGATCTGAAAGCATGCGTGTAGAGCAGCGTTCCAAAACTCCAGCCACAAAACAACGTTCTAATAATCCTGTCCCCGCTCGACGATCCCAGGGGAATAAGCAAGGCTCAAAAAAAGGTGGCTCTGCTAATCGCCCCGGGTCTGGGTCTACTCCTGCCGATTCACGCATTATTGGTGGAATGCATCGTAAGTGGCAATCTCTGGATTCACATAGCAAACAGACCATTTTTAGTTTACTCCTGCTTTTCTTGTCAATCCTCCTGTTTGGTGCGCTTACAATTTGGCATACATTACCTATCTTTGGTGCTCTTGATGGGTTCTTTCTCACATTCTTTGGTTGGGGAGCTTATCTGCTTATTCTGGGTTTGATTGCCTTTGCAATTGCTCATCTCATTGAAGGAACGCGCAAGACGCGTATTATTCGCTGGTCTCTCATTTGGGGACTGCTCGTGCTCTTGCTTTTAATCCTTGCTGAAAGCCGGTTGATTCTGGGAAGCCCCACCGGAGGAGTCATTGGCTCATTAATGGTGCGACCTTTACTTGGTTGGCCAGTGCTTGTTCAGCATGTCCTTGTAATAGGACTATTCATGATTTTTGCTATCGTTACTTTTCGTATTACCTTTGAGCATGTAGGGTTGGTCACCGGTTACGCCAGGAAACTAACCCCGTCTCTTCCAGGAAAGTCATCAAACGGGAATGCAGTCAGCCCATCTCCATTTCTAGGCCAGCGCCCTCAATATAGCCGCTATGCAAGCCAGGTGGTGAGTTCACCTGACTCTCCGAATGGACAATATGCTGACGAAGAAGTGCTTGATGACGATGCAGGTATTGATTTTGAAGCTGATTTTGGTCTTGAAGATGATCCACTTAATGATATCAACCTGCATAAACAGCAAATCGGAATTGTTCCTCGGGGTTCGCGTGCAGCCCAGCAATTGGACCGTGATGAGCATAAAGCCGCTGTACAAGGCGCTCGACAACAACCGTTGCCTTTAGGCACTAACAGCGAGGTGGATGATGATGAAGAAGAGATGGAGCCGCTGGCACCAAATCCCTTGCGTGCCAATCAGCCCAAAATCGTTACCCGTGCTGCAAAACCACCCGAGGTCGAGTCGCCCTGGAAATTAGTTGAGACAGCAATCCTGAATAACCCCGAGGAAGTCAAGTTCCAATTATTGGGTGACGATACCTCGGCGCTGGCTAAAACAATCGAGGAGACGCTACGTAGTTTCCGTGTGGAAGCTGAAGTGAGGAAGGAAGACATCAGCATTGGCCCAACTGTCATTCGTTTTGGCATACGTCCGACTGGCAAAGCTGCTATGAAGGAAGATGAGAAAGGGCGATTGGTTCCCATCAAGGATGCCACAGGCAACATCGTGTATGAACAACGTACGCGTGTGAGCCGTATTATGGCATTGCAAAACGATCTCGCATTGGTGCTCGAAGCAAAGTCGATCCGCATGGAAGCTCCTGTCCCAGGACGCCCGTATGTAGGTGTAGAGATTCCGAACAAGAATAGCAGGTTAGTGACCTTAAGAGAAGTCTTGGAAAGTAAAGAGTACCAATCAGCAAAGGCAAAATCAAAGTTGTCCATCGCCCTTGGCAAAGATGTTGCGGGTGCCGTGCGTGTCGGTGATTTAGCGCGTATGCCTCACCTGCTGATCGCCGGGGCAACAGGTGCTGGTAAGAGTGTCGCGATTAATGCCATCATCGCCAGCATCCTTACTCAGTCCACACCAGACGATGTGCGGTTTTTAATGATCGACCCTAAAATGGTCGAATTAAATATGTATAATGGTATTCCTCACCTGCTCTCACCGGTTGTGATTGAAGTAGATAGGGTCGTTGGTTTGCTGAAGATCGCTATTACTGAAATGGAGAAACGCTATCGTATCTTCTCACAATTGGGCGTGCGCAATCTCGACGGGTATCGCAAACTGCGTGCGGAACGACTTGTGCGGGGCGATTCTACACTCAAAAATCTGCCTGCTATTGTCATAATCATTGATGAACTGGCTGATTTAATGATGGCTGCCCCTGAAGAGGTCGAGGGATTGGTCTGCCGTTTGGCGCAACTTGCGCGAGCAACAGGCATTCACCTGGTCATAGCTACACAAAGGCCATCAGTAGATGTGATTACAGGCCTCATCAAGGCCAATATCCCGACGCGTATCTCATTTATGGTCAGTTCAGCGGTTGACTCGCGCACGATCATCGATATGGGGGGAGCTGAACGTCTTCTTGGGCGTGGTGATATGCTCTATCTCCCGGCGGAAGCTGGTAAGCCAGAGCGCATTCAGGGAGCATTTGTTGCCGATGATGAGGCAGACAGGCTCATTACATATTGGAAACAGCAAGCTATCGAGCATGCCGCTGCGGTGGCTGCTGCTAATGTGAGTAATAACCCTCAAAATCAACCTGGGACAATTGTCCCTCCAGCGGTCGAGCCTGGTTGGGAAGTGAGTGATCATGTCTCTGACGAGTTTGAATTGGATGACGAATTGCTCGATCAGGCAGAGCAAGTCGTGTATGAATACGAGCGTGCCTCTATCTCCCTGTTGCAGCGTCGTCTTCGCATCGGCTATTCACGGGCAGCACGCTTGATTGATCTTTTGGAAGAACGAGGCATTATCGGACGGTCTGAACAGGGAGGTCGTTCTCGCGAAGTGTTTGAAAAAAGAGATGCCAATTATGGTGGTAGAGGCGAGGAAAGAACGATGGCTGATGAAGCTGCTGAGATTATAGCCGAGGAGAAGGCACGCGAAGAGTTTTTGAAAAAAAATGGTACAATCACGGGAGGCAACTGGCAAAGCGGGCAGGGCAATGGAGTAGCAGGTAAGGAAGAATAGCAGATAGAAACTGAGCTTGTAATTGTGACCGAAAATCTCTTTCCTGTTCCAGGTTGCCTGTTTCACTTGAACGAAAGGAAGGATTGGCATGACAACCTCACCTGCGAATCTACAATTAATCACCACCGCTGATTGGGTACCAGGCCCAACTCAAGGAGACTGGACATATAACGAATATATGGCACTTCTGGATGATGGGAAGCGTTATGAAATTGCCAATGGGGTGCTATTGTTGACTCCCTCCTCAACAGGTTCGCATCAAGATACTATTGGCGAAGTTTTCTTCTATCTACGGTCCCACGTAAAACTCGCCGGCCTGGGGTTAGTTATCCAGGCTCCTTTTATTGTCGAGCTATCAGCTAAGGATGTGTTTCAACCTGACATTATTGTGGTAATGAATGCTCATCTAGACAGGGTACAGGAGAAGAAGGTCGTTGGTGCGCCTGATCTTGTAGTAGAAGTTTCTACTTCTGGCACTGGTGCATTTGATCGGTTAACCAAATATGATACCTATGAGTACGCTGGAGTTCCAGAATACTGGATAATTCATCTCGAGAGGCGTACTGTGGAGGTTTTCGTCTTAGAGGGTGATGAATATTTTTCGCTGGGTGTTTTTGATGGAGAACAAAGGGTTCCATCGCGGTTGATATCATGGTTATCTGTACGTGTTGATCAGTTTTTCATGTTTAGATAATAATCATTCTTCTTCTTTTAACTCCTTTAGCACTTTCAGGTCCGCTTTACTACTCAGATCAAGTTTCGCATACAAGTCAGGTCGCCTGGCCCTCGTTCGCCTGATCGATTCCTTCCTCCGCCAGCGGGCAATTTCAGCGTGGTTCCCCGATAGTAACACATCGGGTATCCGCCAACCTCTGAATTCAGATGGTCGCGTGTAGTGGGGATATTCTAACATTCCGCTGCTATGGGACTCTTCTAATGTCGACTCATCACCACCTAATACTCCTGGAAGAAGTCGGCTTGTAGCATCAACTACGATCATTGCTGCCAGTTCTCCACCTGTCAACACGAAATCCCCGATCGAGATCTCATCGGTCACCAGGTGTTCGCGCACGCGCTCGTCTATGCCCTCATAATGTCCGCAGATCAGTGTCACTCGCGTTTCCTGTGCAAGTGTTCGGGCAATGTGTTGATTGAAAAGGCGACCTTGCGGACTTAAGAGGATAATTGGTCCGCTCTGATAGACTGACTCTATCGCTGTAAAAATTGGTTCTGGCTTCATGACCATGCCGGCGCCGCCCCCGTAGGGATAGTCGTCAACGACATGATGCTTATCACTGGTTGATTCGCGAATATTGTGCAAAGCGATGTTGAGCAGCCCACGTTCCTGTGCTCGTTTCAGTATGCTCTCAGTAAATGGACCCTGAAACATATCAGGGAATAAGGTGAAAATATCGAAGTGCATTATAATCCATTCTCTCACGCTAGCGTTGATATTACCATAACACCGTTACCTCAACCGGTCAATGCCTATTTCATTCGAGAGTCATATGAAGCCTGGTTGATGTATTCTCTCAGAGCCTCTTTCCATTCGTTCTTGCTTACAATCACGTTGGCTAAGGCCTTCAAATGGCAGGCTCCTAAAATAGAATCTGGAATGTGCGAAAAACTTCGGTTAAGATTTCTCAACCTGGCAGCGGTACTTTTCTATCACTTATCGTGCATCGCTGCTTGAACCTGATTGCGAGTAAAGTAATATTCAGTAGTAGAATATGCGGAAGCAAATTATTAGTAACAAGGCTTGTCAGGCAATATGTAACCTATGACGTAAATGATTGAAGGTAGTTAGACTGCCAGCTTGCTTAGCTAGTTTGAGTCATGACTCAGTTGTGAAACAAAAGTGCGTACATCATTATACATGATGAACAAGCCGGGCACTTTTGAGCAATACCCGCATTCTTGCAGGGTAGCCAGGAGCTGCTATATGTAGGAATGACATCCGGGATCGGAAGAGAAAGGTAACAATGATAAGTCGTCCAACGGTACTGGTTGTTGATGATAGTCCTACGACCTGCCTTTTTATAGCTTCTACACTTGAACAAGCTGGATATGATGTGGATGTCGCGCTCAAGGGACAAGAGGGTCTTGCCAAGGTCGCGGCATTCCATCCCTATTGCCTCATTGTGGATGTGATGTTGCCAGATATTAGTGGCTATGCAGTTTGTAGGCAGGTGCAACAGAGTATATTGGAGCATCAAATCTACGTCATACTTATCAGTGCGAAGAATGCCCCACTTGATCAGAGTTATGGGCTTCGTCAGGGAGCACATCGCTATTTGCCCAAGCCATTTACAGCGGAGGACCTTGTGCAAGCGGTCTGGGAGGGAATCCCTGGACATTTACGTCAAACCATTCTCCCCTCTACTTTCTCAACCTCACAAAAGAATGAGCGTCCAACTTACCTTGAACTTATTCCTCGCCGTGTCGTCGACCAGGATTCTATGCGCACAAGAAACCCGTTTGCTCATTCTCCAATTATAAAAGAGAAGCAATCTCGTCAGCTCTATGACGCTATCGATGGAAAGAGACCTCTCTCCGAGATTGCTAATGAGATAGGTCTGGAGAGGCATGCGGTTACCGATGCACTTCGCGAGTTACTTAAAAAGAACTGCATTCAGATGTATGATTCGGCAGGAAAGCTCGTGAAGAGTACGTAGTAAACTAGCTTCTGTCGTTCTGTTCACAAACATCGTAAATGCTGTTTCTACCCCTTTATACCTTTCTTCAGTCCTGAGTGGCTAGTTCTCAGGACTATCTCTTGACAATCTATAAACTCCGTGAAATATGACTTCATTCACAGGTAATAAGTCCTGTATTTTAGTCTAGACGTTGATTTTTCAAAATCATTACAGTTAATATACATTTAATACATCCATGCTCCCAAAAATATCAATCCCATTTCTTAAAAGCATGAACTATTTTTTGGACAAGTTTTCTTGTGTAAATTTCTGAGCTTTAAAAATAGAGGAAACTAATTGTCCAATCAATCCTTGAGTCTAGTAGTCTCTCTAATGATACAAGAGGCCTATTGATTGGCTTTCTACCGGCAGACTAGATCGATGATTTTTAACATTTCATAAGGCATGCTCATCTTCAAGATATAAGCATTGATCGTTCAACTTGTAAACGAGGAAAGATCAAATGGATAATCATGAAAAATTAGCCCATGCATCTTTTCTACGTGCAAACCAACAACTACCGGTGACTTTAACACAGTTATTACGGGCTTCGGTAGAGATGAATCATATTGATGAGTTTCTAACGTGGCTGGCATATCTGATTGTGCGCGATCTTAATGTTCAGGTTATGCAGTTTTGGGCGAACCAGGCTTCTTCTACAAACCGGACTTCAATCGTGCTTCGAGCTACGGCTATTCAGGATAGGTCATTACCCTCACACGTGGTCGTAAATGCTCGCGTTGTCGAAGTAGTTGAATACCTGCTCAGTGAGCAACGTGGTGCAGAGCTTCAGCATGTTTATGGCGCCTTCCCTTCTCACCAGGCAGATCTCTTGAGACGTTACGGGCTCAATTACTGTTTCGGTCACTTCCAAAGTAATGCATCACTTCTCCCTCCCCTGGCAAACTCTCATCCCTCTGACGGGGATATTGCTACACCGTTTGCCATGATAGCGTTGCTCTTCTGGCGACAATTACCCTTTCAAAGTGTTCTTCCTACTGTGATCACCATTTTGGACAAAGTGGAACCAGCTGCAAAACAAGGGAACCTGCTACTTCCTCCCGATACCAAGGTTGGTATTCAATCAATACCCTCCACCAATGTGCAGCACCAAGGCTTTCAACCCCGTTCTGAACTAATTCCCCGTCGTGTGCGAGAAACAGAAGCAATGCGAGTATATAGTCCCTTTACCAGTGCTGCCCCTATTCAAGAGCGGGCAGCACTGCTTCTCTACAAGGCAATAGATGGTCGTAAGAGCCTTGTAGAGCTTGCAGCCTTAACTCAATTGAATGCCAAAGATATGGAAACGGCTCTGCGTCAACTGGTAGCACAGAATCAAATACAAGTATGCGATAAGGTTGGACAGCCCATTAATGGTCCCTGGTTGCTCGAATAAACAGGGAGCGAGTCTAAATATACCCTTTTCTCAAAAGAAGGAGCATACTATGAACTCTAAGCAAATTACCGATATTCTCCTGGCCATTCAGGCCAGTATCACCCTTCTCATATCAGTGCGAGCTTTCTATCTCTACTCTCGTACTCGTAGCGATGCCCTTTTCGCTATTGGATTATCGATGGGCGTCATCGGGTTGGGAGGCATATGTGGATTGATTGGAGATACTATTCTGGTAAGCCCGTACTTTAATACCCTGTGGTTTCGATATATTGGGCAGACTGTCAGTTACCTGTTTATTTATTTGGCTTCGCTTCGTAGCTTAAAGCAATATAGTACACAAATCAAACAGTGGCACATCATAGCATCTGCTCTTCTCCTCGTGCTCTTGTTCCTGACTCCTTTCATACCTACAAGCTCGAACCCTACAACATTAGCTATTCTCAGTGCTTCTCGTAGCGTGATATGTTTTGTCATCTTCTTAAACTACGCCGATATCTTCATGAGCAAGGAAACGCGTTTTAGTTTCCTGATGAGTCTTGCCTTCCTTTTAATAACCGTTGGCATTTCGATCTATACCATGAAGTTTATTGTGCCTCATTCCCTTTCCTTTGATTTTGTAGGAGACAGTATACGCGTCGTTGGTCTTGTGATATTACTGATTGCCCTTTTCATTGGGTGAGTATTTCCTGTAGAGTAGATAATGCTGAGTAAAAGGTGAAAGAAACAGAGAGGTTTGAACAAGAAAGGGGTTACCGCCTTCTTGCTGATTGTGTTACAATAACACCGTTGCCTCTCATTAGCAAGCGGTTGATGAGGTTGTTGAGGCGTACTTACTTACCATGCATCTCAAAGGTGCGTAACTTGTGGTTTTTATGAGCCTGACTCCTGTACGAAGCGAGTGAAGAATGTCCTGGCCCCAAACGCAACAATCCGAGGATCTGTATGATCAAATCACTATCCTTGTCGGCAGTGCCATTAAACTTCTTTCTGGCGATGCTGGCGTTTTTGTTGTGTCGAACAACGCATTTGATCCGCAGAGCAATACAGAGTATACTTTGTATCGCCTCAATGAGCCAGCGTTAATGCCTCTCTTATCCTATATACGTGAGAGCAAACAGCCAGATACGCGCTGCCCTCTAGTAGTTGATACATTGCCACCTGATCTGGTAAAACAACTGGGGGTTTGTGATGAGGATGTAGAGTTACCTGGAGATGCAAAGAGAACAGGAGAACAACCTGCGCTTGAACGTTGCTCTTTACGAATCAGCGACCAGGCCGGATTGTTGGGAGTGCTACACTACCTGCGTCTGCTCGGTTCAAGTTCATCTTTTGAACTTTCAAGCGAGTCGGAAGGCGCATTGAGCCTGTTTATTGCACATCTCGCTGCGGGACTGCGGTCAGCCTTGAAGTGGCAATCCCTGCTAAAGGAGCAGCGGCGCCTGGCAGCGATTTTCCAGCAGAGCGCTGAAGGTATTCTGACTGTGGATACAGCGTTACGTATCATCGACTTCAATCCGGCAATGGAACGCCTCACAGGATGGCGTGAAAATGAAGTATTAGGACGTTTCTATTACGAAGTTCTGCGTCCGAAAGATCGCCTGGGTAATGAACTCGGTGTGCAGGATTCGCTCATTTTGCAAGCTTTTGCGGGCCAAACAGTTTTAGATCGTGAGATAATCATTTCAGCTCGTGATGGTCAGCTCTTCGATGTAAGTGTGGCAGCATCATGTGTTCGCTCAAACAAAGGCGAACCAACAAGTGGCATTCTTACTATTCGCGACATTACTCTTGAGCGTCAGCAAGAGGAACAGCGCTCAACCTTTATTTCAGTGATATCGCATGAATTGCAAACACCTATAGCGATCATCAAGGGGTACGCATCAACACTGGCACGCGAAGACGCTGTATTTGATAAAGAGACGTTGAGGAATCGCCTCCGTGCGGTGGAAGAAGAGGCTGATCGCCTGAATAAGTTAGTAGGTAATTTGCTCTATGCCTCACGCATTCAAGCGGGCGGTCTTCAAATGGAGCTTATGCCACTCGATCTGTCTAATCTGGTGCAGAAGGTGACGCGTCGTTTGCAGGTGAAAAGTCCGGGTGTATCAGTGAAAGTGAATCTGCCGTCCAATTTACCAACAGCCATGGCGGATAGAGATCGCATTGAAGAGGTGTTAGAAAATCTTTTGGACAATGCCGTCAAATATTCTCCTGATAAACCTGTAGTGACAGTGGTATGCCGTGCTACTGGTGAAGAGGTGATAGTTAGTATAAGTGATGCTGGTATGGGCATCTCCTTGCGTGAACAGGAGCAGATCTTTGATCGCTTTTATAGAGTAGGAAATAACAAGACCTGGTCGTTGCAAGGTGCGGGATTAGGCTTATACATCTGCCGCGCTATTATTGAAGCGCATGGCGGGCGTATATGGGTCGAGAGCACTTTGCATCAAGGATCGACGTTTTTATTTAGCTTACCTCGTTTAGAGAAAGCACATTTGCCAATGGTGGTGTTTTGATGGAAAAGGAAGCTTTTGATACACGTGATATAACCATTTTAATCGTAGATGACGAGCCGCGCATCCGCGACTTTGTGAGTATGAATCTGGAACTTGAGCACTATCGTGTTATAGAGGCCAATAACGGCCTTGAGGCTTTGGAACAATTACGTGATCACCTGCCGGATCTGATGGTAATGGATGTCATGATGCCTGAAATGGATGGTTTCGAGACATTACGACATATTCGTGAGGTATCCAATATACCAGTCATTATGCTTACTGTGCGGCAAAATGACCAGGATAAAATACATGGCCTCGATCTTGGTGCAGATGATTACATCGCAAAACCATTTAATCCAGGTGAACTGCTCTCGCGTATTCGAGCGCTTTTGCGACGTTCTTTCATGGCTGCACCTGCGCGCAAAACAGAGATCGTGGTTGATCCTGATCTAAGGATCGATTTCTCCAGGCATGAAGTGATTGTGCGAGGCAAGAAAGTCGTTTTGCGACCCACCGAGTACCGTCTCCTTTACCATCTTGTCAGTAATGCGGGGAGGTTACTTACACATGAAACACTGCTATCCAAAGTTTGGGGACGAGAATACCGTGACGAGGCTCATTACTTGCGTTTATATATCACGTATTTACGACAAAAAATTGAGGCGGATCCTGCACATCCGAAATATATTTTGACCGAAAGAGGCATAGGCTATCGCTTTAAGGAGTTGGGAGAATAGGGTAAAGATACTGTTTTTGCGAAACCACCGCATATGTTCTGAAAAGGAAAGAGGGGAGCAACATTGAATAAAAAAGAGCGCGTAGATGCAGCTCTACAAGGTAAACAGGTTGATCGAGTTCCGGCGAGCATGTGGGGACACGACTTTGAACGTGAGTGGGATCCAAACCTGTTAGCGGAGGCGATGGTCGAAAATTTTACTCATTATGACTGGGATTACATGAAGGTCAATCCACGTGCCTGCTACCATGTCGAGGGCTGGGGAGTCAAAGTGCGACCATCAGGCGAGAAATACAAAGCGCCCATTTTCGAAGGCACACCTATCAAAAGTAGTTCTGATTGGAAACGCATACGCCCTATTGAGCCTGATCAAGGTGCATTAGGCGAGCAATTGCGAGCGCTACAGATGATAAACCATTCAATTGGGTATGATGCCTACTTTGTGCAGACTATATTCTGTCCACTGGGTGTTGCAAAGTATCTGGCTGGTAATAACAGCGAACCAGTATTACACACGATCCATGAAGATCGCGCTGCAATGCATGCTGCTCTCCGAGTTATTACCGAAACATTCGTAAATTTTGCCATTGCTAGCCTGGAACAAGGTGCAAGTGGCATCTTCTATGCAACAAACGGTTGGGCTTCAGAAAGCATGATGACTGCC
>DATMNR010000587.1:0-2734 GCA_035568795.1 Ktedonobacteraceae bacterium | reverse complement strand
GTTCCATCAAGCGATAGTGCACATCTCCAGGCCGCGCTGATATCAAATTGATACCCCTGCGGGTGCGGAAAGGCTTTTCATCCTTCTGTCTAGTGGAACGGACAATCAACGCTATCAGTAACATGATGAATGTAGATCGTTAATGATAACAGCGTTTGTGTGATTTATTGTTTATCATGGTAGCATATTTGCAATAATCGCCGAAATCAGTAGCCGTTAAGTTAGTACTAATGGGGGAAGTGAATTCGAGTCCCACGCATTTGCCCAAAATCATTCAGGTATGGTACCATACACGAAGTAATCTAACCGCAACTAAGGAGCAATCCCTTTTATGGCTGAAGAAAAGCACCTGCGGGATATGCGTACAGTGTGGTGGCAGGAAGATGCCAGCGGTGAAGCCGTATGTATGATCGACCAATCGCTCTTACCAGGGCAGCTACTCAACCTCACACTTACCAAAGAGCAGCAGGTGGCAGAAGCTATTTCTACCTTAAAAGTGCGTGGCGCTCCGGCCATTGGCGTCACAGCGGCTTTTGGCATGGCGTTGGCACTTTGTCGTCTACTACGCGAACGAAATGAAGAGCGAACACTTGTGGAGGTACAGGAGCATCTTCATGCTGTTGGAGAGATGTTGGAGTGCACACGTCCCACAGCAGTCAATCTCCGGTGGGCTATTGATCGTATGTTGCGTCGAGTTGACCATGCTGTTAGCGAACATTGCTCATTGCCGTACCTGGCTCAGATTTTGAAGGACGAAGCTCAGGCAATTGCAGATGAGGACTTTCAGGCTTGCCTGAATATGGGCCGTTACGGAGCAGAATTGATTGCCGATGACGACATTCTGCTAACTCATTGTAACGCGGGATTTCTTGCAACCGCGGGTTGGGGAACTGCGCTGGCGCCAATGTATGTCGCGCATAGGGCTGGCAAACACCTGCATGTTTTTGTAGATGAGACACGCCCTGTGCTGCAGGGAGCACGTTTGACTGCCTGGGAACTTCAACAAGAAGGGATCCCATTAACATTAATCACTGACAGTATGGCAGGCCATTTCATGCGCCATGGAGGGATTAAAGCCGTTTTTGTAGGAGCCGACCGAATTGCTGCTAATGGAGACGTTGCTAACAAAATCGGGACATATAGCATCGCCGTACTGGCCCAGGCACATGCCATACCATTTTACGTAGTAGCACCTCGCTCTACGATTGATCTCAAACTTTCATCAGGTGAACAGATTCCTATCGAACAGCGGAACCCTGATGAAATTACAAGTGTGCGTGGAATTGTAATTGCTCCTGCTGGGATACATGTTGCTAACCCTGCTTTTGATATCACCCCTCATTCCTATGTGAGTGCAATTATTACCGAGGCAGGCATAGCTCGACCACCCTTTAACAATTCGTTGCGCGAACTCTGTTTGGGTTATCATGATACTGAGAGGCAGGTCAGCAATTAATGGACAATGCAATTGTGCAAGCAGCCGCGGACTACGCGGAAACAGTGCTGGGAAGAGAGGGCTTCCATTATAGTAGCGCAGTAGTCGCAAATTGTAAGATGCTTGCAGCGGAACTGGATGAGGGCGAGGAAGACACATACGCTCTGGATATGGATGCCTTGATTATCGCAGCCTACCTGCATAACATCTCAACTGCGGAGTTCGGTTTTCCAGACCATCATCTGAAATCCGCTGAAATGGCTGTTGAGTTTTTACGTAAGCTTGATGCGCCAGTAAATTGCATCACAAACGTTGAGAAGATAATCCTGACACATACAAGAGTCGTCGCTCCAGATGAACAGGAAGCGATTCCTCTTGAAGGACGTATCTTATACGATGCCGATAAAATTGGTCGATTGAGTGGCCTGGCTGTTGTAACGTCTTTAATCGAGTTTGGGGCACGCTACCCTAATCGCGCCGTTAACGCTGAAATCCTTGCCGCAATCCTTCGTCATATCGAGGAACGATTCGTCGATCTTTATCAATCACTTAATACCGTTCCTGCGCATAATCTGGCTCAAGAAAAATTTGGCAATACCCTGGCCTTTCTCGATGGCGTCATCGAACATCTGAGCGATGCAACGCCTGTATAATATTTTTTCTATGTATTCTGAAAGGGAGGATGGAGGAGTGTCCATATTAGTTGTTGGCTCAGTAGCACTTGATACTGTCGAAACACCATTTACAAAAGTCAACGAAACCCTTGGCGGCGCCGCATCATACTTTACTACTGCGGCTTCGCTCTATAATCAGGTAAACCTGGTAGCCATAGTAGGAAGTGATTTTCCTCGTGAACACCTTGATTTCTGGCGTAATCGCCCGGTTAACCTCGATGGCTTGCAGATCAAAGAGGGAAGAACATTTCGCTGGACAGCGCGTTATCACATGGATATGAATGCGCGTGACACATTAGATACCCAATTAGGCGTGTACGCAGATTTTCACCCAATTATTCCCGAGAAGTATCGTTCCAGCGAACTGCTCTTTCTTGCCAATATCCAACCAGAGCTGCAGTTGGAGGTACTGGAACAGGTACCTCGTGTGAACCTTTCAGTGCTCGATACGATGGAATTGTGGATTATGACCACCCGGCCACAGTTGACAGAAGTCATTAAGCGTGTTGATATACTTTTAATGAGTGAAGAAGAGATTCGCCAATATACCAATCGTCCAAGCATTGTCGCAGGCGTGCGCCAGTTGCTAGATATGGGGTTGCAGTATGTCGTGGTTAAACAGGGA
>DATMNR010000586.1:0-6955 GCA_035568795.1 Ktedonobacteraceae bacterium | reverse complement strand
AGGTCTTCGCGTGAACTGCTGCCGGAGAGTACTAACAAAGTATGCGTACCTGCATTTCGACCAGCTAATATATCTACTTGCAAACCATCACCGATCATAACTGTTTCATCGGGTTGGCTGCTTAGCATGTGCATAGCTTCCTGCAGGAGCATTGGCTCGGGTTTGCCTACAACCTCAGGTGTCACACCACTCGCGGTTTCAATAGCTGCAGTCAGAGCGCCGCAGCCAGGAATGAAGCCGCCGGAAATTGGCAAAACGGGATCTCGATTGATAGTGACAAATAGCGCGCCTGAACGTACAGCATTCATGGCACATGTCATGATTGAATAATCAAAGTCGCGGTCGAGGCCAACAAGAACGGCATCCGCTTCTTTCGCATCTAAGCTCGCAGCTTTCAAGCCATGTGACTCTACCAGCTCGATAAGCGGCTGCTCTCCTACAACGTATACCACTCCTTGAGGTATGCGGCGAGCAATATTTTGTACTGCTGCTTGTCCTGCTGTAAGCAGGTGAGCATTATCAGTAGCGATACCGAGGTGTGCAAGCTTTGCGCGAATCTGTGTGCCTGTCGCGAATGAATTATTCGTCAGGAAAAGGTATTTTTTGTGATGTGTCTCTAGCCAGGAGATAAATTCTTTTGCTCCGTGCAACAACTCATTACCTCGGTAAATTACTCCGTCGAGATCAATCAAAAAGGCTGTATAAGGTAACATAGAGCTCCCCGATGAATTATTCGTGTAACAATTGCTCTCTGATAGCGACGATCTCGCGCCGTAATGCAGGATTAATATTCACCGCTCGATCAATTTTTTCACATGCATGAAGCACAGTACTATGATCACGCCCGCCGAACAGTTGACCAATTTCCAACAATGAAGCCTGTGTCTCCTGTCGCATCAAGTACATGGCAATCTGACGGGGCATAACAATATGCTTATCACGCTGCTTACTGCACATAGATTCGAGAGAGATGTGATAGTACTCAGCTACCGCCTGAGCTATTTGATGAATGTTCAGGTGTGACTCTTTGTTATCGTTGCCAAGTGATGACATGGCTGCACGAGCAACCTCCATCGTAAGATCGGTTTGGTGTAACTGCTGATAGGCCATCAAGCGATTCAGACAGCCTTCTAACTCGCGAATGTTGGTCTGGACGCGACCTGCAATATACGCAATAATGTCGTCGGGAATGCGATAGTGCAGTCCATCAGCCTTCACGCGCAGGATTGCCATGCGTGTCTCCAGATCGGGCGGTTGAATATCAGCAATCAATCCCCATTCAAAGCGCGAACGCAGTCGTTCCTCGAGGCTAACGATGGCTTTGGGGGGTCGATCACTGCAGATCACTATCTGTTTGCTCATTTCATAGAGGCTATTAAAGGTATGGAAAAATTCTTCTTCTGTAGATTCTTTGCCTGCGATGAATTGAATATCGTCCACTAGCAAGATGTCTACTGAACGATATTTGGCCCGGAACTCTTCAGTAGTACGATAGCGAATTGCATTGATAATCTCATTTGTAAATTGCTCAGAAGAAACATAGAGGACTGCAAGCCCCGTCTCTACACCCTGATGCCCGATGGCATGTAGCAGGTGTGTTTTGCCCAACCCGACGCCACCATAGAGAAAGAGGGGATTATATGATTCACCGGGAGCTTCTGCTACTGCGAGAGATGCGGCATGCGCAAGGCGATTACTGTTACCAACAATAAAGGCGTCAAAAGTATAACGAGGATTAAGACGATTGTGAAGCAGAATGTTAGCACGTTGCTCATTGTCCCATACCTCATTTGAATGCTCGACTGAATCTATGTTTCCATATTGGAGATCTTGCACATCACGCTGTATAGATGATTTCGTCGGAAAATCATAGTACGCATAATCGTTGATTTGATGATGACGTGGCGATGTGAAGCGGTTGTTCATATCTCTACTAGAAAAACCGGAGTCATCGAGCGCATTGGTAACAGCAATTGTGACAGGTTGACCGGTGACATCAGCTAATATGTCCTCAATAGAGCGTCGCCAACGAGTATTAATTACATCTCGAGCAAGAGTACTAGGAACCTGTAGTGTGAAATAGAGCGATTCATCGTCAGTCAGGGCATCAACATCGAAATCATCCATGCCGTTATACGAGGCATGGCTCAAATTGGCTGAGAGAAGCCATGCTTTACACACAGCATCAATGGGAGCTGTTTCGAGCCGTTCGAGCGTAGTACGCCAGATATTAGCAACGTTCACTGCAATACTCCCCATGTTAGTTTTCAACGAGAGCAATACATTCGATCTCAACCAGCGCTTTGCGCGGCAGCTCTGCCACAGCAACCGTTGAACGAGCAGGCATCAGTTCATCGGATCCATCAAAATACGTTGCATAAACAGCATTCATGGCTTGAAAATCGCTCATGCGAGTTAGAAATACAGTAGTTTTAACAACGCCTGCTAGCGATGTTCCAGCGCTATTCAAAACAGCCTGCAGGTTTTGTAAAACACGGTGAGTTTGAGACTGGACATCATCACCGATAAGCTCTCCAGTTGCTGGATCAAGGGCAATTTGACCAGAGGTAGATACGAATTGGCCATAGCGGATAGCTTGATTGTAGGGTCCGATAGCAGCGGGAGCATTTGGTGTAGAAATTTTTGTACGTTGCATAAGAATCTTCCTCGAGTGAACACAGGTGACGATCAATAAAAAGGGTTCTAATATGCCCCTATATTTTCAGAGAAATGCATTGTAACAGTAATAATTAATGGTGTCCATACCCTGGTGGATGGAACTGCCCCTGGCTGCTGGCACCTAGTGGGTAGTTACGTGGAGCCAACTGGGGTGATGGAATTGTCTGGTTTTGTCGTGCTTGTTGCCGCAGATCTTTTGCACATTGGCGGAGTGTTTGTTGCATTTCGGCGGCCGAGAGAAAACGATCTCCAGGCTCTTTCTCTAATACTTTTACCACAATTTGTTCCAGGGCTGGTGGTACATTAGGGTTGAATTGGCGTAGAGATGGCGGATAGGTTGATGCATGCTGCATCGCAATAGATACAGCGGTGGGGCCAATGAATGGAGGCCGACCAGCCAGCATCTCAAACATGACGACACCAAGCGAGTAGAGATCAGAAGAAGCCGTGAGCTTTTCCCCTCGTGCTTGTTCAGGAGAAAGATAATCGGCAGTGCCTAGCACAATACCGCTATTGGTCAAACCGGCATCTTCTGCCACACGCACAATACCAAAGTCAGTAAGTTTGACGAGAAGACTATTAACCCCTGGTGTAGATACATGTGTGGAGACCAGCATAATATTCTGGGGCTTGATATCTCGATGAATAAAGCCACGAGTGTGAGCTACCTGTAACACAGCGCATACCTGAGCCGCGATTTCTAATGTTTCGAGCGCGTGCAAGTGCCGGCGATCTATAATTTCCTTTTTCAAAGTGGGACCATGAATGTATTCCATGACGAGAAAATACTGGCTGAGTTCTTCAATGAAATCATAGATAGTAACAGCATTGGGATGAGCCAATGCGGCAGCTGCACGAGCTTCGCGGCGGAAGCGCTCGACCGCACGTAGATCATTTTTATCCAGCGAGCGTAGTACCTTCATTGCAACCAGCCGCTCGACGCGATGATCCCATGTTTTGAAAACACTAGCCATTCCACCCGTAGCAATATGTTCGCGGACTTCGTAGCGCCCGGCAATACGCATACCTTCAAACTGAGTCAATGTGGTACCTCAAACGAGTATCTACGCAAGATACTCCAAATCTTGCTATTGAAAGGTCTTGCCTCAAAATTCAAGAGGCCCTACAAGTAACGAAGTCCAATATACCATGTACAATGTCAGGACGTCCAGAAAGGACGCGAGTTTCCATCGATGCCACCTGTTGTCAGTTGAACAGGATTACCCTGCAATCTGTATTGACCTGTTTTTGCATTGAAAGTGATATTTGCCAGCCAAAGGTCAAACTCATTGTTGATATAAGAAATGTAAGCAATTTGTTTCCCATCGGGAGACCACACAGGCTGCGAAACATAGAGTCCACTCAGAATGTGTGAAGACTTTCTGTAAGGCAACAGGGCCTGTTGCTCTACCTTTGGATCATTTGGGTTAGAGGTTACTCCATCTGGTACGGGCATGATATACAGTCCCATTTGAGTAGGAGATTCGCGTCTCACATACACAATTGAGTTGCCATCTGGTGAAAATGCTGGTTGTATATTCTGAGTCTTTGGATCAGTAATTGCAATACCAGGATCGTAGCCTGGGAGTCCAGGGTGATATACTCCAGGATGATTCGCGATGGCATTGGCATCTTCAAGAAATAACTGGATGACTTGCTGTGTACGTGTTGCGGTATCATATGCATAGTGTGTGTACACGATTTCAGTTGGGTGGCCTGGACGGTAGCTTGGATCGCGGTCGCCCCCGTCCCCAAAGTTGGCGTAAGCAACATCCTGTGGTTTCGCTGATGCATGAGTGAATGGGATTGAAAATATTTGTAAATCCAAGAGTGGAGCATTGATCCCAGTAGCAGCGTACCAATCTTCTTTTTCAAGATCACTCAGGAAGAGTATATGTGTGCTGTCCGGCGACCATACAGGCTGCACGTACCAGTGACTGCTGCTTTTGATAAAGCCGCTATCATTGTAAAAACTTCCACTACCTGAGAGTAGGGTGTGTCGTGTACCCCCACCCATAGGGATATAGTCAATATCGGATGAGTTATTAAAGCGCATGCTGACTGCAATCCATTTGCCATCTGGTGAGACTGCAGGATCGGAGATATTTCCACCAGCCATAATTTCGCGCGTGTTATTTTTGCCATCGGTCATCCACAGGTTGTGATCAATCGTGAAGTAGATTTTACCTTTGAAGAGATTTTGGACTACACTTACCTGATTTCCGTTTGAGTTGGTAGTAATTGTCGTCCCATTGGGAGTCGTATTTCCACCTATACCCAGACATCCTTGCAGGATTACTGCCAGAGAGAGCAATAATAAAAGTGTACCCCAGGGAGTAAATCGTTTCATGCGTTATTTCTCATACTATTAAGCTTGCATCGCTTGCGGAGATTCCAGCGCAACCATAAACATCAAGTCGAGCAAGCTGTGAAAACCTGATAAGTTGTCGTTGCCTCCACTAAGATTCAATGTGCTGGCGCTTGCCATCTGGCTCATCGTTTGTAAGTTACTGGGGCCAGTGCTGTTATTGTTTATAGATGAAGGCTGTAAAGCTGCCGCAAGCGTGTTATTTCCGCTGTTTGCCTGGATATTGCAAGCTGCCTTATTACCTAGTGCAAACATCTGCGCTATCACAGGCACAATTTTACCACAATCTGGGAAAACGACGGATTGACCATCGGCAGTGTTGCCATCTGAAGAATACGGTGGACCCAGGATAACGCGATTGATTGCATTTGCGTTAAGGCTGCGCGCAAAATTCATTAACTTGAATACATCGCTTAACTGCATATCCGTTTTGACATAACCGTTGAGGTCGTTGGCTATTTCTGGCAGCTTACTGACAATATCTGGATTATTCAACTTCGTTTTAAGTGCGCTCAGTACCTGTTGCTGGCGGGCGGATCGGCCAAAGTCACCAACGAGGTCTGCATGCCGTGAACGCACGTACTCAAGAGCCTCTGGACCTGAGAGATGTTGTGGCCCTGGCGGAATATAGAGACGTTTATAAGCATAAAGGTCACTGGTTTTATTGCCAACATCATCTGGATAATTGTCATCGGTAATCGGGTGCAATACATCAACATCGACACCACCAACTGTGTCGATCACTTTGACAAAACCATCCAAACCGACCCAGGCATAGTAGTTGATGGGAATGCCGAAATCCTGGAAAATCGTGAGGCGGCTGAGTGCAACACCCCCAGGGCTATAAGCCCCGGTACCAAGTGCGGGACCTCCAAGCGAATAGGCTTCATCAAGCTTATGCATACCACTTCCAGGTACATTGATCCAGAAGTCACGTGGTATTGAAAGCATACCGACAGTCTTCGAAGCCGGATCGATCGTAACGACAATATCCGACTGCGCCAGGTAGTTGTGGCTACCATCAGCGTTGGTAAATTTTTGGTCCGTATCGCTGCCGAGCAAAAGAATATTGATGCGAGGCCCACTTAAAATATCTGCTCCATTTCGATTAGCATTTGGATCCTCATCTCCTTTAAGGCGTGTCACTTGCTGTCCTACGATATGGCTGACAGGAGCAGAAAAATTGTAATAATAGTAGCCAGCCAGGCCGCCAACTACGATCAGGAATAGCAAGAATACCGGTACAGCAATCCTTGCCCAGATTGGAAAACGTCTCTTTTTAGGATTATTGCCTGGCTCGCCAATATCTGGCGGTAGAGTGGCATATCCAGGAGGATACCCTCCAGCTCCCTGGTAGCTCATTGGCATTATTGCGGGCATAGGATTCATCAACGGCTGAAATGTAGGAGTAGAGGCGTTGATGGGTGAAAGCTGCTGCATACCAGGATATTGTGTTGAAGGAGATGGTGGCGCCTGCAACGTTTGCGAAGAAGAATTCATCGCCGCGAAAGGTGTTATCCCAGACTGATACGGCGATAAGGGCATCTGACCATAAGCAAACATGTGTGCCTGATCATGGTTAACACTGCGAGTAGGGTCTGTTATTGGCCCATTCATCGCCTGCTGTTTTAGCGTGTTTTGTTCTGCAACTGATATCCGTCCTGAGACTTCATAATGATGAGGAGATCGCGCATTTTGAGCATCCCAATAATCTAGAAGCCCTTTGCCAGGAACATGAGCTGTTTTCCCCGTATGGATTTGGTCAAATGGGACTGTTGATTGCGCATCAGCCCCTGACCCTCCGTCGAGTAGCTGTGACTGTTCTGACTGACTGCCTTTACCCTGTAGAGCGTTAATTTTTACAAATTGGGATTTCAAACCAATATACCCGCTTCCTGGTAACATCCT
>DATMNR010000585.1:0-9501 GCA_035568795.1 Ktedonobacteraceae bacterium | reverse complement strand
ACGTTCAGTAATGATGATTTGCGCAAGAAGTTGAAGCAGGATTTGAATGCTGACGCTGGGGATATCGATTTCCTACCATTCAAGGACCTGGAACAGTCGGTACGTGATGATGTTGCGACAATCAAAAATTCGCCTCTGCTTCTTAAGAATATTGAAGTCAGTGGTTTCATTTATGATGTGAAAAGTGGCAGGCTGCTGCCTGTTACGTAGTATTATTGGAAATTCACAGGATCATGAGGCCAATGTCTCATAATCCTGTTTTTGTTTTCGAAGTTTCGGGCAAGTCTTTCGGATTGTACCAGCAGTGGCTGCACCTGGTTCTGATTGATTGTACCTGGCGTTCGTTAGACGCATGCTCAAATTCTTGCAAAGATTCATCGGTGACCTCTACATTCGTGATGGGCTGCGCAAAGAGTGGATGGCCCTCTGATGTCAGACAGCGACCTGTGGCTAGCTCGAATTGCCAGCCATGCATTGTGCAGGTCAGAATGCCGTCCTCGATATGAGCAAAGCGGGTTAAATCGGCTTTCAGATGAGGACAGCGGCGCTGGATGCGATAGCCGTTACTTTCCCAAAGCTGCTTTACGGCTGTCTTTTCAGAATAGTAACCCTCGGCATATTGTAGGCGTTCCGACGTGAGGCATTTGAAGAAGTTGTAGACATATTCGTTATATGCACCCTTGCGCTCTGCCTCAAAGCGGCAGGAGAGGAAAATCTGGTTGATCCAGTCCTCTTCGTGATGAATAATGCAATATTCGAGAAGCGCCGGGTCAATGTGAAAGCGATAATCCCACTCTTCGCCCTCCCAGGCATAAACACGCCTGGTGTGGAAGTCTAGCACGATCTGTTGCACATCACAATCGATCACTATACGTCCATTGATACCCACACTCGTCAGGTCAGCCTGTTCTAACAAAGGCTCGAACCAATCGTGTATTGATTTCAAAATGTCGACCTGGCCTCGTGGCCACGAGGCCTTTTGCGCGTCAATGATAGGTTGCTGGCGGGCCTTGTAGCTATCCAAATATGCTCGTTTCTGCGAGAATATGGCTTGCACCTGCTCCATGGGGTAAGGATGTTCGACAGTACATGCTTCCCTGGTAAGAGTTGCCACGGTGCCAGGGATCATCAAACGTCCGTTGTCCAATCCATTGTCCTGCATGTATTCCAGGAATACCGTCTGATCGGGAAATGTGTTTGCAGGGTCGCGATCGAAATCATTGAACTGAAAAAGGTGGTCATCCAGGAAACATGGTGGTCCGGCAGATGGTATTACAAAGCTAGCGCCAATTTCTCGCGTGTAGCGCAGGGCGCGGGCTATTTCATTCTCGCGTTTCTTACGTCCAAGCGCCTGTAACATCTTCTCTGGGAAGCTGTAGACCATCGGGTACCAGATAGCACCAGAGAACTGAAGAAAGTGAGCATCGTAAGGTCCATAGCTATTTAAAACATCAAGGTCGATTGGACGTGAATCATTCTGGTCAAAGATGCGCGTCTCGCCGTCGTCCACCATCAATCCAGAATCGCCAAGAGGACCATCGACGGGCGCAACCATTGCCATTATCATGAAACGCAAGCCGTCTACTTCAGTTGCCTGTCCATTTTTTGTCTGGATGAATTTCGTGAAGCCAAGGTCCCGAAGTCTACGCTCCAGCAGATTCAAGGGAAAATCTGGTAAAAGCACTGTTGCATCTTTCCAGACATGTTCGTTCAGGAACTGGGGATCGAAATGGTCATGGTGTAGATGCGAAACATACAGGTATGTTGGATGCGAGATTTTCTCCAGGTCCACATCCTCATTGCTTGGGAAGGGGAACCACGAGGCGAAGTAAGCCGGGTTAAACCATGGATCGCAGAGAATACTTCCATACCTGGTCTCAATAAACAGGCCAGCCTGGCCCAGGAATGTAATCCGCAAAAAGAGTTCCTTTCATTTACGCAAGTCAATAGATAGCTGCTTACCTTTGTAGAAACATGTAAAGGCCAGGCGTGTCCAGCCTTCTGGCCAGCATGGAGTTGTGGTATACCCATCATCGTTAAAGCGTAGGCCTGCAAAGCCTAATATCGCTGCCTGCCACACCGCTCCAGCACATGCGCAATGTATACCCTCATCTGAATTTCCACGCTGATCTTCAAGGTCGACCAGTGCTCCTTTCATGAACATTTGATAGGCAGTCTCAACCAGACCCAACTCACAAGCCAGGATGACATGGAACGCCGGTGTAAGCGAAGAGCCATAATCGTGATCTGTAATTGGGAAGTAATACTCCCAGTTCACTTTCTTTGTTTTGAGGTCGAATTGCTGATCCAGGGTTGTCAGTAACATCAAGACATCTGCCTGTTTGACTATTTGATAATATTGTACTACCTTCATACCCAGAATAGCCTGGTAAGAAGCAGTACGCCCCTGATATTTCTCCTGATCGAATAGTTCGAGTTTAAAGAAGCCATCAAATTGTTCAATCAGACCTGTGCCCTTATCCTTTGGTATGCTTATGTAGGTTATCACATCATGCCAATGCGCCAGGTGTTTCTCATTCAAATCAAGCTGTTGTGTCAATGCCTTTGCTTTATCGGGAGCGGTGGACTTGAGCCAGCGTAGAGCATAAATGGCTGCCTGGATATTCCATCTCGCCATGTGGTTCGTAAATGCATTATTATTTACGTGTTCGTGCCATTCATCAGGACCAATCACATTGTCGATTTCATACTGACTGCACTCAGGATTCCATACAACGCGACTGGCCCAGAACTCAGCAGTATACAACAATAACTCAGTCCCATACTCTCGCATAAACTCGTCATCGCCTGTGAATTGCCAGTATTGCCAGATTCCATGTGCGATACTGGCCGTAATATGCAATTCTATCTTACCATTGAGCACTGGGATGAGTTCACCAGTTTCCGGGTGTACAATCGCGGGTGGTGTGGTCTCCTCTCCACTCAATGTACTTTCCCAGGGATACTGCGCTCCTTCGTAGCCGTTACTTTTCGCTTTGGCTCGCGCGGCAGGAAGGAGCCGATAGCGATACATCAGCAGATTACGAGCAATATCCGGGTGTACATAGATGAAATAAGGAAGCATAAATATTTCTGTATCATGGAAGACGTGCCCTCGATAGCCAAATCCGGTCAGGCCCTTTGCGGCAATACTGTAGCGGCTATCATGCGATGAAACGCTGATGCGTAATTGATAAATATTGTAACGTACAGCCTGTTGTGCTCTATCGTCGCCCTCAATGATCACATCGGAGACCTGCCAGTATTCGTGCCATGCCTTCTTATGTTCCGCGAGCAATGTCTCAAAGGGTTCAACCTGCATGCATGGGTTGACATAGGTGGCTCCCTCAACCAGAACCGCGTAATGATTACTAGATTCTGCCGGCGACGCACTCGATTGCAGAATTTGATGATGGTGTTCAATTGCAGTCTGTAGAGGATCCTCTACATCGCGTGAGGTGTACATGACAACGACTTTTTCTACCGTCATTGTTTCACCAACTGCCAGATCCTTATAGATGCGAATACTTGGCGAGGTATCTGAACGTATTAACTCTTTTTGGAATTCGCAATCTCTGGATGTAAAGCTCATGGTCTGTACCAGTTGAACTGATGAATGGCGTGTTTGTGACTGCAGCCAGAGGAGTTCTCCATCGCGCCGCTGCTCTACAGGCTCCCAGTGTATCAGATCGTAGTTCCCAACAGTCATATTAAGAGCAGACCATATTAACACATCGAGCTTTTCTTCTGATTCGGGCAGCTCTTCGGCTGTCAGGCTGTAACGAATTACTCCTACATGTTCATCTGCCAGGCTGGCGAAGCGCTCGCTCGTAATCCGAATACGGATACCACCCGGGCTTTCCCACCGAACATCTCTGCGAAGGATGCCGTGTTGCATGTCCAGAATACGGTGATAATCGAGGATTTTGCCTTGATCGAGGCGAAAACGTTCGTCATTTACAAACAGTTTCATCGTCAGCCAATCGGGAGCGTTAGCTAACTCCTCTTTAGCTATAGCGATGTCATCAAAAACACCAAACAGCAATGTCCCAGGAGTTGCCTTAGGATACCCTTCTTCAAATGTACCTCTTGTCCCAAAATAGCCATTGCCAATCGTGTACACAGTTTCGCGACTATGGAGTTTTTTTGGATCAAACTCCCCTTCTTCAATGTACCAGGGATTCACATCTCACCCTTTCTTAACGTCTGAGATCCACTCATACATATTCTTGCAGGCCGTAGGCCTGCTTTGGGGAGAGAATGTGAGCGGGGACACCCCGCGCCCCGTCAGGGGACTCTGTCCCCTGCACCCCTTTTGTATGAATGGATGCCAGTTTTAGGCATGTTGAAAGGACACTTGCAAAGGTGTCCCTTGATTAGTTTAACACATCTGCTAAATGCAGAGACGCGAGTGTCGGTAAGACCTTGTCTGCCCTGTGGAAGCGCTCTTTAGGACCAATTCCCAGAGCCTGCATGCCAGCAGTCTTGATGGCTTCGATGCCTGCGTCAGCATCTTCCACTCCCAGGCAATCTGGAGTATTAATTTGCACCAATCCTGCTGCATAGACGAAAATATCCGGTGCAGGTTTGCTATTCACTACGCTATTGCCATCTGCTATACCATCCATGTAACTAATAATATCAAGGAGCTTCAGTACTGTACGACAGTTTTTGCTTGCAGATGCAATAGCTACTTTGATACCTGCGTCTCGAATCTCTCCCAAAAGCTCTCTGCCTCCTGCTACCAGGTCTTTTGGGGTCATTGACTCCACCATCTCAATATAATACCGATTCTTACGGTCCATCATCTCTTGAATCTGCGCTTCGGAGTATGTACGACCTCGAATGATATACATCAATGACTCGCGGCGAGCAACGCCGCGTAAATACTTATCATTCTCCTCTTTTGTAAATGGAATGCCTTCGTCATCAGCAAGGCGTTTCCAGGCCTTATAATGGTATTCCGAAGTATCGGTTAATACTCCATCGAGGTCAAAAATGATTGCTTTTGGTTTTTGCATAATTGAATTTCTCCTTTCAGGATTTCACATTTAGTAGTTCGTCAAGTTTCATGCTTGACATTCACTCTTAACTTTCTGTGCGGGCCTGTGGCCCACATGAGAAGAAGTAGGCGAGGGCACCCTCGCACTCCCGGCAAAGGGCGTAGCCCTCTGCACTCCCATTTATGAAGGGATGTCAGGCATTCAATGATTAGTTATTCAGAAAATCCATTGCTGCTCGGGTTAGTACCTCTACCCCGATGGGGAGAGCGTCTTCATCGATATTAAAACGTGGATGGTGGTGAGGATAGTTTGCCCCCTTGTCTTCATTTTTTGCGCCTACTATGAAGTAGCAACCAGGCACAGCTTCAAGGAAACAAGCCATGTCATCACTACCTGCAGTCATGACGTCCTCACTCTGGTCGACCTCTTTCTCACCTACTGCAACAATTGCTGCATCGCGCACTATCTCAGTCATTTTTTCATCATTCACGCACGGTGGGCAACCATCGAATATCTCTACCTCGCACGCTCCCCCCATTGCGATTGCTATGCCCTGCGCAATCTCGCCGATACGACGTAGTAGTTTACTGCGAAGTTCCGGATTAAAGGCGCGCATGGTACCTTCCATTTCAGCGCTTTCCGGTATGATGTTGAAAGCAGTCCCAGCTTGAATCTTGCCAATGGTGATAACAGCAGGGCTTAATGGTGAAATCTCACGGCTGATCAGCGTTTGAAGTGCAGTAACAATGTACGCCGAGATGACAATCGGGTCAACAGTCGTCTCTGGCATAGCAGCGTGTCCGCCTTTGCCTTTGACGGTCAGGATAAATCTATCAGCACTGGCAAAAACAGCACCGGCTCGTACACCAACTCGACCAAGAGGGAAATCACTTATCAAGTGCAAGCCAATGATAGAATCAACATTTTGCATTGCCCCTTCTCTGATCATCGGTTCAGCCCCACCTACACGCTCTTCGGCAGGCTGGAAGACAAATTTCACATTGCCTGAGAGTTCGACGCGGCGCTTATTTAAAAGATCGGCCACAGCGAGCAAAATAGAGGTATGACCATCGTGTCCACACGCATGCATTTTGCCATCGACAGTGGATCGATAATTAATCTCGTTCATTTCGTGAATAGGGAGTGCATCCATATCTGCACGGATAGCTATGGTTTTTGCTCCTGGTTTGCTTGCGCCACCACGCAACAGGGCGATAACGCCAGTTTTAGCGACGCCGGTTTGTACTTCTAGCCCCATGGTTCGCAGGCGTTGCGCTACAATGCCGGAAGTACGCACCTCTTCAAATGCCAGTTCCGGGTGTTCGTGCAGGTCACGGCGCATTGCTATTATATCAGGTACAAGCTCATCAATATCAGATTTTAAATGATCGGTTTGGGACATGGAACCTCCTGGTTGCTTAAAAACAAGCTTTAGAACAATATTGGTTTAAACGCAAGAATCCGATAGATTCTTTTCCAATCTTATCCTATCATACAGATACGTGGATGTGTGTAACAATACCAGAAGTGCTAATACAAGCCAATGTACGCATTTCCTATCTATTTTGGCTGTACACATAAACATTGTAACCTGTTACACTAGATAGTGTACCCAGTGTAGATTTTGCCTTTTCAGGTAAGGAAACCAAAAAGAGGTACATGTATTGGCTAGAAGCCAAAGGGAGAGCATGATGGAAATCGCATTTTTCATGCTTATGCTGATCATTTTAGGCATCGCCGCTCATCAATGGGGCGTAAACAGCAATGATGGTCCAGATAGCCCCGAGTGGGAGAGACGACAGCGCTGGTACGGATTTCACTGAATGGAGCCAGGGATGCCCCTGGTTTCAGCCGAGGGGTAATTGACTAAAGCTAGACTGACTCCTTCATGAGAGATATCGACTCTACGAAAACAGAACAAGAGCAAGCAGAACATGAAATTAGCAAGACAGAAACCTCACTTGCTATTCCAGCAAGCTCTTCAAATATCCGTAAACGCCTGCTCATCATCCTATCCCTACTTTCACTGTACTTTCTTTGGGGTGGGACTTACCTTGCGATGCGCATTGCTCTACAAGGATTTCCGCCTTTCATACTGGCAGGCGTACGTCAACTTACGGCAGGCATCCTTCTTTTTCTCTTTTTGTGGCTGCGCAAACATGAATTACCCACACGCAAACAATGGTTGACAGCAATCGTAGTAGGTGGTCTTTTACTGGTAGTGGGTAACGGTGGAGTTGTTTTTGCTGAGCAATGGGTCTCCTCAGGCCTGGCTGCGCTTGCTTTGGGAGCTATTCCGCTCTGGACTGCTCTCTTCTCGGGCCTTTTTGGACGCTGGCCTACGCGCATCGAGTGGTTCGGATTAGGGTTAGGATTCTCTGGATTGGTACTCTTAAACCTGGAGAATGGAATTCACGCAAATCCTCTAGGAGCGATTGTATTATTTATCGCACCGATAGGCTGGGCGTTTGGTTCTATATTGAGCCAGCATCTTCCGAGTCCTAAGGGACTGATGGCAAGCACGTCTCAAATGCTTGCTGGTGGCGTGCTGTTATTTGTCGTTGGTTTTGCGACTGGCGAACACATGACTAGCATGCCTGGTCCCGGGCCACTGGCAGCCATGGCCTATCTGATCATCGGCGGTTCTCTGGTAGCTTTCAGCGCTTATGGCTATCTCTTGCGCAATGTGAGGCCAGCGCTGGCAACCAGTTATGCCTATGTCAACCCGTTAGTTGCTGTGGGCCTGGGAGTAGCGCTGGCAGGCGAACAAATCACGATGATAGGCATTCTAGCAATGCTCACGATTTTGTCAGGGGTAGGGCTGGTTTCATTGGGGAAAGAAAGGCGTTGAAGCCCGTTAAGCTTTTCCTACGTTAAATCTGAAGTGTGCAATATCCCCATCCTTAATGACATAGTCTTTCCCTTCAAGACGTTGCAAGCCCTTCTTAGAAGCGGCGGCAAATGAGCCGCCACTGGCCATGAAGTCATCATAATGTGTTACTTCGGCGCGAATGAAACCACGCTCAATGTCGGTATGGATCTTGCCTGCGGCTTCGGGCGCTTTTGCGCCCCGGGTAACCGTCCAGGCACGCACTTCGTCTTCACCAGCTGTAAGGAATGTAATCAAATTGAGCAGGCGATATCCAACCTGAATCACACGGTCTGTACCAAGTTTTGGCAGCCCAAGTGATTCCAGGTACTCGGCAGCGTCCTCCTCAGGCAATTCAACAAGCTCAGCCTCAAGGCGTGCAGAAACTGCAACTACTTCAGATCTTTCAGCTTTCGCTCGTTGAGCAATTTTCGCGATGCCAATCAACTCGCCTTCCAACGTTGCAATATCTACATCTTCTCCTGCAGCGATACGCTCCAGTAGATTGTTTGCAGCACCAAGCACATCTTCGGTGACATTTAACACATACATGCGTGGCTTCAGTGTAAGTAGAAAAAGTTCATTTAGCACTGCCTTGTCCTGTGCAAGTAATTCAATATTGCTAACCAGATTCAATTCATTGAGGGCTTCCTGTAAGAGTCGAAGCACTGCTAGTTCTTGCTGGTATTTTTTGTCACCTGACTTCGCAGCCTTCGTGGTACGCTCGATACGGCGTTCTACTGTCGACAAATCGGTCAGAGCCAGTTCGGCGTTCAGGCTGTCCAGGTCGCGGTTGGGATCGATATCACCGTAAATATGTGGGACGTTGCTGTTCTCGAATGTGCGAAGCACAATGGCAAGGGCATCGGCGTTGCGGATATGCCCAAGAAACTCAGCGCTCAAGCCTTCGCGTTTTTCTGTCGAGGTATGAGTACCCTGGCCTAAACCCGCGACATCCACAAATTCTACCGTTGCGTAGGTCACCTTTTTGGGATGGAAAATTTCTGCGAGTGGCTCCAGGCGGGGGTCAGGTACCTGGACTACTGCCATATTGGCTTGTACGGTGCTTGTTGCGTAGCCACTGATTGGAGCTCCTGCTTTGGTCAGCGCGTTAAAAAGGGTTGTTTTGCCGCTTTGCGGGAGCCCAATAATTCCTATAGTGAGTGCCATTTGTAATCCTCTTTATTATGTTTTATTTCCCTGGCATCATCTACTTGATACTTGCCGCCGCAGGCGGCAAAAGAGATAAAAAGAGGTTTTCGGGGACACCCCGAACCCCGGCAAAGGGCTACGCCCTCTGCACTCCCGATCTCAGAGTTCATGGATATCTCGAACCCTTGCAGAGGGCTATGTCCTCTGCACTCCCAAACAGAGAGTTCATGGGTACCCTGAACCCTGGCAGAGGGCATTGCCTTCTGCACTCCCGAGCATAGTGTCCATCGACTCTTCGAACCCCGGCAAAGAGCTACGCCCTCCGCACTCCCAAACCTAGTGTTACTGGATGCCAGAATTTGTGACTTGACGATATCTCAGCAAGGCAATACAATATCTGTAATGATAAAGCGTTTCCCGCCAATTGGAGGTAACTTTCTATGCCATTGTACGAGTATTATTGCTCGGACTGCAAAT
>DATMNR010000584.1:0-6367 GCA_035568795.1 Ktedonobacteraceae bacterium | reverse complement strand
ATGGCCGAACGCAATGTGACGATTGGGAGATCTGCGAATATCAAATGTATCCGCATCAGGGAATTGCGTCTCATCACGATTTGCTGAAGCAATCCAGGCAATCACGCCTTCACCAGCAGGAATCTTCTGGTCACCGATTTTTGTATCAGCGGTTGAAGCACGGAACATCAGCTTGACAGGAGAGCGATAGCGCAAAACTTCCTCGACGGCGCTGGGTATCAATTCAGGCTCGGCACGCAGTTGTTTCATCGCTTCAGGATATTCATCAAAGCATTGGAAGGCATTACTGATCAAATGAGTCGTCGTTTCATTGCCAGCGACAAGCAACAGGATACAAAAACCCAATAATTCATCTACATTGAGATGTTGACCCTCGATTTGCGCAGACAGTAATGCGCTTATCAAGTCGTTACGAGGTTCGACACGTCGTTGCTCTATCATTTCGAGAAAGTACTCGCTCATTTCGATTTGAGGATCTCTGCCCTCGGCAGGCACCGCACCAACAACCTGGTCGGACCAGTGCTTGAAGCGCACGCGATCTTCGTGCGGTATACCCAGCAACTCAGCGATTACAATCACGGGCAGAGGATAAGCAAGATCATGAATAATATCCATTTGGCCCGAAGGCACGACTTTGTCCAGCAATTCATTGACAATTTCGGTAATGCGCGGAGTCAACCGCTCTATTGTGCGTGGAGTGAAGGCCTGCGAAACTAATGAGCGCAATTGCCTGTGTCGTGGCGGATCTGTATTGATCAAACTTGCATCAATTGGTTGATTTGACCCCATAAACTGTGAAGAGAAGTTCGTGTAATCCGTCAGCACGTTTTGTACATCGTCATAGCGAAACACATTCCACATATTATTACGTTGTTCAAAGTACACTGGCGCTGACTCGCGCATGCTACGAAACCAGGGAAAAGGGTTAAGAGCTATATCCATTGAAGTTAATTCACATTTCTACTTTTGCCCTCCCAATATTTGTCGCGCAGATCTCGCTTGAGAATCTTTCCAGCGCCACTTTTAGGAAGAGTATCTTGTGAGAACTCAACACTATGAGGAACTTTATAACCTGCAATCAACGAACGAGAATGCTCGATCAATTCATCACCGGTCACTTGCATTCCGGATTTACAGACCACTACAGCGTGTACAACCTCACCCCATGTCTCATCAGGAATACCGATCACAGCAACCTCTAGCACAGCAGGATGAGAATAAAGAGCATTTTCGACTTCAACTGAGTAAACATTCTCTCCACCAGAGATAATCATATCTTTGGCACGATCAACGATGAAAATATAATTCTCTTCATCTATAGTTGCCAGGTCGCCTGTGTGCATCCAGCCTTCGACAATCGCAGCAGAAGTCGCTTCCGGCATGCGCCAGTAACCCATCATAACATTAGGTCCGCTTGCGATAATCTCACCGATCTCACCGGGGTGCACATCTTCACCTTCGATATTGACGACGCGTACCTCAACACCGAGTACTTCTTTACCACACGAGGAGAGTCGTCGTACCTGTTCGGGTGTACCTTCCAGAATATGATCAGCCGGATCAAGCGCAGTCAATAAAGGAGAGGTCTCGGTCATGCCATATCCCTGCATGAAAATTTGTCCCCATTTTTGTAAGCCCTGCTTGAGCAATTCCACAGGCATAGGAGAAGCTCCATAAACGAGGCGTCGCAAACTGGAGAGGTCATAGTTATCAACATCAGGATGATTGAGCACGGAGTTTATCATGGTTGGTACCAGCAATGTCACGGTTACTTTTTCATTCTGAATGACCTGCAGCACCCGTTCAGGTTGAAACATGGGAATGAAAACATGGCACGCGCCAAGGTTACTTAGCCCAAATGTCGCGCCCAGGTCAGCTAGATGAAACATAGGGGCAGCATGCAACCAACGATCCTGACCCGTGAAGCTTATAGCGATACTGGCGTTTATTGCATTGGACATCACATTTTTATGAGAGAGCATTACACCTTTGGCACGCCCAGTTGTACCTCCGGTATAAAATAGCCCTGCAAGATCCTCGTCTTCCATATCCTGGTCAACACTCTCTTGCATATGTGAGCCTTTGCTTATGACATCATCATAATTGATCATACCCTCGGGTGTCTCATTACCACAATAAACAACACTCCCGACAATAGGAAAGGTATCTCGACCAGTGGCGTGAGCCGCAAAAGTTTTATCTACGACAAGCACCTTCGACTCGCTATCATTGAGAATGAAGACAATCTCCAGTCGAGCCAGGCGCATATTAAGAGGAACAATCACTGCTCCCATGCGTGCGCATGCATAGTACAATTCGAGGTAGCGATGACAGTTGAGCATCAGCACAGCCACTCGATCGCCGCGCACAACACCTAGCGATGCCAGTCCGCGAGCAAGTGCGTCTGTGCGCTGGTCAAACTCTTCCCAGGTATAGCGCGTTTCTCCACAAGCAACTGCCTGACGAGTTCCAGAATTTTTTTTAGAATGTGCCAAACCCTGTGCTATGTTCATGCTAAACCTCTCCTTGTATTAGCAAGCCAATAACGCTGCTGCCTTTTGCTTTATTGTAATGTATTTTCTGGGCAATGAAAAGCGTTATGGAATCATCCCAAGCAGTATCGATGGTTTTACAATCTCATACTGCTTGCCAAGTTGTTGTACCACCTGTTGAAGAGCTGAAGGCGTCATCGTCCATGCCATAACGTACACATTCAAATATTGAGCTGAAGCATTTTTTATCAGGCTGACCGTCTTACCCACGCTGTCGGCAAGGCCCAGATTTTGTAACACAGGCACACCTGATATATTTTTCCAGGTTGACTGTGTCTGTCCAGAACCACTCAGTATCCCTTTAACCCCGAAGGGAGATAATACATCGACGTAGGTTGTTTGCAGTCCAGTATTAACAAAAGCCTGACTGGACCCGCTATCCAGCACCTGGATGATACTTAGTTTCATGGTCTGCATTAGCTCACCTGTTAGATTGAGAAAAGTGGGCAATTGTCCTTGGGGCCAATCTGAAGGGTACATATAACCTACACCACTTGGTCCAGCTATCAGTTCGTCATTCGGAGTAGCTGTTCCCATATAATATGTTGCCAGCGAGGGAGCAGTCTGTACCAGCGAGGGTGAGATCGTCCAACCAATGGGAAACGAACCTCGAACAGAGTCTCTCCATAATGCTGCCATACGATGCTGGTCATATTGCAAATTATCGCCATCACTTATCGTAAATGAAACGTATGCCTTCGGCGCCGCAGTTGTAAGGGTGGGGGCAAGCCCCACCCTTACATTTCTCGCTTGATCTTCTACAATTTCCATATGTGTTGCAGCGGACGGGGCTTGCCCCGTCCCTGCATATTCCTCCTCCATCACCTCCTCCGAATCCAATTCAATTTCTGTCTGAGCTTGCTGGATACCCTGTACGTTTTGCACGCTCGTCCAAACCTCCAGGTTTTCGAAGAAATCGGAGGCGAGCACAGGCATGGCTGCCTGCGAGGTCAATTTCACACCATTAGGCTCATCAATAAACCAACCAAGATGTATCGTTCCTGCTGGAAAAGAGCTGAATATGCGCTGCATCAGTCCGTATTCCGATATCCATCCATTGAAGAAATCAGGAATCCCTTTACTTGCATCAAGCCAGTAAATAAACGTGCGAGTTGCAACTAGAAACGACCTTAACGCGCCTGAAATCGTAGTGTCTAACCCTGCAATAAGATTCGTCGCGGAGTTTTTAAGCAGGTTATTCTCAGCCCAGGTATAGGCTTGTATGCGATTTTTCCATTGATAGATGCGTAAGTCCGCTATCACAGGCAATTGATGTGGAGGACTTTGAAGGGTGCTTGCCTGTGCTGGGGAAACAACCATGCCGTCACGTTGGCCTGCCAGCATGGTAGCAATATTGATACTGTCCATGGAATTGGGATCATAAATGATCATGCCCTGTATGGAACTAGCATACTTGTTGAGCATTGCATCGAGAGCAGCATTACCCGTTGCTGGCGAAACAACCTGAGGTATCTGGGGAAAAACTTGCTGGAGCCAGAATGCAGCATCAGCACTACTAAGTAGGTAGACCTGCGGCTTTTGCCGGTTGATGATACCCGTCATTGTCGTTATAGCGAGTTGTGTATCTTGCGACGCACCACGTATATCATACACATCAAGGTGATCTGGCGATTGAAATGTTGGCCACCATCCGCTAGCAGCCCAGTCGGCATTCGTCATTTCCATACAAAAGCCCTTTCCCTATTATTCCATTTTCTCATTCCATTGTAGCACCAACTTTTAAGAAGCCCTGAACCTGACTCGATACTTGACCTTAATTCCTAACTGAGGTATGCTAAAATTCATTAAAAGCGTGGTAGTCTGGAAAACCGTGCTCGCCTCACAATCGGCATACTCTTCTTAAACGCTCACCGTTGAGCAAGAAAGGACTCCAAATATGTCTGGAAAAATGGTAGCGCCTGAATTATTTCGTCCACCCGTTGACTTTCCTGATGTCCCATATGATCACCTGTTGCGCATGGCTGCGTATCGCAATCCCGACCGTCCGGCGATCATATATCACGACCTCATATTGACCTATCGTGAAGTTGTCTCAATGGTGAATGGTATCGCCAACGGACTACTCAACCTGGGATTAACAAAAGGCGATCGTCTTTGCCTGTTCACCCTAAACCGTCCTGAATATACGATTACTTTCATAGCTGCTGCCTCCATAGGCGTAGTGGTCAGCCCAATGAATCCCGCGTACAAAGAACGCGAGATTGCCTATCAGCTTGAAAACTCTGAAGCAAAGGCTATTCTTATACAGCGCGAATTACTGCCACTCCTCCAGCTCGTAATGAATCAAAAATCTTTTCCAAATCTCAAACACATCATCGTGACCGGAGAGAGAGTTCCCGAGGGTATGCCGGACGCTATACCATTTGCCAGGCTGTTGCGTGAATCCTCTCCAAAACATCAGCCACAGGTCGAAATTAGCGGAGATGACCTGCTAGCCCTGCCCTATTCATCTGGCACCACAGGTTTCCCTAAAGGAACGTTACTCACACACCGTAACCTGACCAGTAACAACCTCCAATTCACAACCGCACTCCGCGTTGACATTACCGATGTAGCTCTTATCTTTTTACCCTTTTATCATATCTACGGTGTGATGCTCACAGGTAGTTTTCTTGCCTGCGGTGGAACCCAGGTTATGATGGAACGCTTTGACCTGCTACAGTCACTGGAATTATGTGAGAAGCACAACGTCACCTATTACTTCGCTGTGCCACCAATTGTACTTGCCCTGGCGAATGCTCCGGTGGATCTCAGCAGGTTGAAGACGGTCAAGTATGTTTTTTCGGGTGCCGCGCCCCTACCAATGGACCCTGCTCGCAAACTGCAAGAAAAGACAGGTATCAGGGTTGTTCAAGGGTATGGTTTGACCGAAGCTTCCCCGCTCACACATTCACAACCAGGTGACCCCTCATTAATGCGTATCGATAGCGTCGGCATGCCAGTGCATAATACTGAGCAAAAGATCGTCGATCTTGAAACCGGCGAGCGCGAATTGCCTCATGGGGAAGATGGCGAGATCATCATTCGCGGTCCACAGATCATGCAAGGCTACTGGAAAGCTCCTGAAGAAACCGCACGCGCACTGCGCAATGGTTGGCTTTACACCGGCGATATCGGCCATGTGGATGCTGATGGCTACACTTACATTGTCGACCGCAAGAAAGAAATGATCAAATATAAGGGGTTTGGTATCGCTCCTGCCGAGATTGAGTCGTTGTTGATGGAGCATCCCGCTGTCATGGACTCCGCTGTTATTGGTATTCCTGATGATGAAGCTGGCGAACTACCCAAAGGATTTGTCGTTATTCGTCCAGGCCATAGCGCCACTCCCGAAGAAATACTTGACTTTGCCAACGGTAAACTGGCTGGTTATAAAAAGATACACCAGATAGAATTCATAGACGCGATTCCAAAGGTTGCCTCAGGCAAAATCCTGCGTCGCGAACTCAGAGATCGCGAACGGGCACGCCTTGCCGGAGAGCAAATCTCATAAAAGCACAGCCAGCTCTCGCTTCTTATTCTATGCGAGAGCTGGCTGTGCTACGTTTTAGGACAAACCAGCCAAAAACAGTCCCCTCGATAACGCCTCACCGGCCAAAGTCAACACTACCACCAGGTACAACATTCCTGTAGCCGACTGAAACGAACGGTCGTGAATCAACTTCAATATGAATCCAAGCAGTGCCAGAGGCAAGATAAAAGCCACAATAAGGCGCAACCAACCAATCACATCAATACTCAGAGGCGCTACAACAGGCGCATCTAAGGGTTTAACCTGCGAATTGGGTACTGGT
>DATMNR010000583.1:0-3347 GCA_035568795.1 Ktedonobacteraceae bacterium | reverse complement strand
CACTGTATCACAAGCAGCTCAAAGTACTTCTCAGTTAACGGCACAAAAGAGTGATACTTTCTCCTCTATTAGTACTCCCACTACTAGCGAGACTACACAATCTCCTTCTATTCCAAAAATGAACGCTCAAACATCGAGCCAGTTACGCCAGACTCTCATCAAACAAACACAAGTCTGGCAACCTCTCGTGTTACACCAGCAAAGTTTGCAAGATTTCACTATGAGTTATGTAACACAGCGTATCTGGAACGATTTTATGCAAGAGTTCGAACAGGCTACAAGCAAGGGTGTATTTAATACAGTTGAAAAGAGTTTCAGAAGGTACTTGATACCGATTATTGCGGGCATCGCGGTTCTCATTTTGATATTGGGTTTCCTGGTATTTCTTCTCGTACGTTTTCCAGACCTGCAACAAAGCCTCGTAACGACCTTCGTCCTGGTAATTGGGAGTGTTGTGGGTTTCCTGGGTACCACCGCTGGTAGGATGAGGTCATTCTTTTCTACTGAATCTGCAAGCGCAAACGCAGCCGTAGAAAATGCTGGTCCAATCGTTGCGATTGCCGGAATAGCTGGAACAGGATTGATTGATGCCTTTCAAAATGGATATCAACAGATCCAGACCGAATTCGATTACCTTGATCATAATGTATCGGTCACGTACCCTTTGGTAGAGTTCTTCATTTCGAATGCTACTACCAAAGCGGGTGCTAGCAGCATTGGACAATCACAAAGCAGCAACACACATTCTAAAGCAATGATCAAGAGCGAGGCAACAACAGATGCTGACGACGTGATTAAAGACGCGTACGATTTCCTCACGCAAATCGTATGGACCGACCAGGACAAAGCTGAAGAGATAGCACGAATTGCACGTGCTGCCTTAGGCCCAATTGGCGCACTTATTGCTGTTCCAAATCAGTCATAGTCTTAGCAAGGTAACCCATCAAAAATCAGGTCTGATCTTATAGAAAGATCAGACCTGATTTTTGATGGAACTTCTTACTCATTTAGAACGTCTGGCTGATAGATACTGTGGTGACAATATAGAGAGAGCAATGAAATGATGCTTAGCGCACGACGACGACAAAAGTATAGTTTTGCCGGGTTTGCTATTACAGCCACCCTGATGCTATTGTGTGCTTTACTCGCTAGCTGCGGTTCCGTTCCAAGGCAGGGAAGTCAATCACAAACCACACCTACAGCAAATCCTGCATTGACGGCCAATCCTACACAGACACAACAGGCACACAACTGTGGAAAAGTAGATATCACACTGAACGGGAAACCATCGGACGCTAACCAGGCGAGACAGGCTGGTAATTGCTTCTGGGAAGCATTTCAAAACTGCCAGGCTGCATCACTTCTCTTAAAAGAACATAGTCTGGATACAGGGGCAGACCATACATTTACTACGAAAGGCACGCATAGTACATGCTCGATTATGGATACAGTGACACACTATATTGTACCTAACAATCTGAAAACAACCAGATCTTATGACTGCAGAGGTCTGGTGATGCAAGCAGATGGATTACATTTCATTGCTTGTGGTAGCTTAGGAAACATTGTAATGCCAATTTGATTTGAATTGATCGCCATCCAGAATTTTTTACTTATCCTCTTCGCTCAATTCCTTTAGTACTTTCAACGCTTCGGCAACATGCATCTGTGGAGCAAATTGTGAGGAGAAGATGTGTCGAACGATCCCCTGATTGTCGATAATGTAGGTCACGCGTCCGGGTAGTAACCCGAGAGTTGATGGAACACCGTAGAACTTTCTCACCACGCCTCCCAGGTCACTAAGCAAAATGAAGGGGAGTTTATATTTGCTCGCGAATTGCTGATGTGATGCCTCCGAATCTGAACTTATCCCTATGACTTCAGCGCCTGCCTCCTGAAAGACCTCATAACTGTCTCGGAAGGAGCAGGCTTCTGCTGTACAACCCGCCGTATTGTCTTTAGGATAGAAGTAGAGTACGATATTTTTTTTGCCGAAAAAACTCTCCAGGCTTACTGGTTCGCCTGTAAGTGAGGGAAGAGTAAAGTCGGGAGCGCGATCTCCCACCTTCACGCCTCTGTTCGCAGATCGAGACTGGTTATATTTTACGCTCATATTCTTTTTTTCATAATCCTTTCATAGATTTCATACGCACGAGGTTACAAACACATGACGAAAATAAGGGTATGTAAGGGTACGTTTTCTCCTTGCTTGAGATGAAATTCTACCCCCGAGCTACTCGTAAGTTTCGAGTTGCGGAAGTAATCATGCTACTAACGTCTGTCGTCACGCTGATCATCTGAAAACCCTGGCTTATACGCTTCGTCGCTGCTTCCCCGTCAGTACTGAAGATACCGAGAGCGATATGATATTTCCTTGCAGCTACTTTAATGCGTTCCAACGCTTCTAGAAATTCTGGTTCAGCGCCGTCACTACTTGGTACAAGGCCAAGTTGAGCATGAAGATCATTTGGCCCTACAAAAGCCACATCTATCCCAGGCACTGAAAGAATCTCATCGAGATGCTCTAGAGCCTGTGCACTCTCAATCTGCACAATTATCATGATCTCATTATTCGCGATGCTGGAATAATCATGCCAATCGGTGGTTCCGAATCCATATGGGCCGAATATGCCACCGATACTACGATTACCAAGAGGTGGGTACTTCGAATAGTCTAGCGCGCGTTGTACTTCTTCACGAGAATTGACCATGGGGACAACAACACCCCATGCTCCGGCATCAAGTGCCCACTTGAACCACTCTACGCTATTATTGGGAACGCGCACAAACGGAGCGCAGGTTCCCGCATCGGCAATAGTAGCAACAATGTCAGCCATGACAGTAGCGGATTGTGCACTATGTTCCATATCTACTACGAGCCAATCAAAACCCAGTTGCGCCATTACCCTTGCTGTTGCGATGCCTGGAAAGTTTAACCAGGCTCCCAGAGCTAATTCGCCCTGTTTCAGTTTTTGCTTTACATGGTTTGTTCGCATTACGCATTATTCTTTCTGGTTAGATCGTTATTGAGTGGTTGCTTTGTTTTCTTTATCAACACCCGTCGTAAGACCCTTGGATTGATAGAGGCCGTACCACCCACAGGCGGCCTACGTTTGTATTTTACACCATAGTATGCTACAATGTAAATATGGAGCAGAAACGAGCGTACAAATATAGGTTTTACCCGACGGATGAGCAGAAACAGGTTCTTGCTCGCACCTTTGGGTGTGCTCGTTTCGTGTACAATTGGGCTTTGCGCCACAAGTCTGACGCCTTCTACCGTGAAAACAAGCGACTGTCCTATAAGGGCCTCTCGGAGTCCTTGACGCGCCTTAAGCAACAAGACG
>DATMNR010000582.1:0-9318 GCA_035568795.1 Ktedonobacteraceae bacterium | reverse complement strand
ACCTTGTCGGCTTGCCAGTAGTTCGAATTCTTGTCGTACACTGCCAAATCTGTCTGGTACTTAGCTAATGTGAAAGGTCCGGTACCTACAGGCTTATCGGTGAGATATTTTGTCGGGTCACCAACTGTAGCAAAGACGTGTTGCGGTATGATATACACATGCCCGGCTATGTTCACCAACACTGGTGGATAAGCTTTCTGGAAAGTCATTACAACCGTATTTGAGTCAGGCGCGGTGACAGTCGATAGAAAGCTCCAAACGCCTAAACCATCTGCAGCAGGATACTGCTTCATAAGGTTGAAAGTAAACGCAACATCGTTCGCAGTGAACGGTTGACCGTCATTCCACTTCACATTCTGGCGAATAGTGAAAGTTACCTGTGTGTTATCGCTATTCCACTGGTAGTTAGTCGCCAACATTGGAGTGAATGAGCCACCGTTCACATCTACAAAGTACAGGGTCTCATAGATCAAACCCAGACCAGCATTAGGGTGACCATTATAGATGTTAAAACCAGATTGAGCGAAGTCGTAGGATTGAGCAGCTACTTTGAGAATGTGTTTGTTAGCGCTCTGATTATTCTGCGAGGTACCACCACCGCAGGCAACGAGTATCATTGAGAAGAGAACGAACAGACTAAGCAATGTTGTGAATGATTTAGCCTTCACCCTTGAAGACATCGCAGGGAGAGAATTGGGAGTCATTGAAACCTCCTATCGCTGGATGAACTGATTGATTTAACAATCTTGATAAAATATGCTCTGTATTGTGCCAATGAGATACAAAAAACTGATTGCAAATTTCCTTTCAGCTATCCCTCCTTTCGGGTACCATTTCACCTCGCCAGGATACATTGTGCTTGTTAATGGGTGTTCCAGATCAGTCTATGTGGATTACTGTACCTTGTTCTGGTTCATTTGTCAAGTCATCTAGACCACTATACAAGATTGTGATAAAATTTGTTAGAATATTGTGATTGTCGTATCATCGTACGTATAAGCTCTAGTAAACACAGCAAAATATATCTCACATTTTGTATCTAAAATCAAGTAATTTATAGTGAGTTTACAAAAGCTTTAAACATACTAACATTTAACTTGTACACTGCGCTCGTCTGTTTTTAAGTCTCTTATCGATTAGCCTGAGTAACTATAGATATGAAGCGTAACGATTGAAGTAACAGAAGGAAGAAGTACCTATGGCATCTTTACTAGAACAGGAAATCGCGAGTCAACCAGGTGTCGTGAAGCGTATTCTGGAAGATGAAACAAGACATATTGAAAAAATCGTTGCCCAATTACCAACATTCGACTACGCACTTATTGCTGCACGAGGCTCATCAGACCATGCTGCGACATATGCGAAATACGCCTGGACAACACTTGCGGGATATCCAGTCGCGCTTGCGGCGCCATCATTGCTAACCATATATAAGACTCAGGTACGTCTTGCGGGAGCTCTGGTTGTAGGGATTTCGCAATCAGGTCAATCACCTGATATTATTGCAGTTTTGGAAGAGGGCAAACGACAAGGACGACCTACGCTGGCAATTACCAACGATGGCTCATCTCCATTGGCATCTATCGCCGATCATGTCATAGAGTTGCACGCTGGTCCAGAACAAAGCATAGCAGCAACAAAAACGTATACAGCCCAACTTACAGTTATGGCCATACTTGCCGCCTCTTTGAGTGGTCATGCACAGCATCTGGACGCACTTCAGCAAATACCCTCTGCAATGGAACGCACATTCCAACTGAACACGAAACTTCCTCAGAAAGTCGAACGCTATCGTTATATGGATCGTTGCATTGTTATTGGTCGAGGCTTTAATTATGCTACCTCGTTCGAGCTAGCGCTCAAGCTGAAAGAACTGACCTACATCATGGTGTCAGCATACTCATCGGCGGATTTCCGACATGGACCCATCGCAACCATCGAAAGAGGTCTACCTGTCTTTTTATTCATGCAAGCGGGTGCCACTTACGATGATATGCTCGATCTCGCAATGGAACTTCAGCGCCGGGAAGCTGAGCTACTGGTTATTTCAGAATCCGAACAGGCCCTTTCACTGGCCAGAACAGCTCTACCAATCTTTCCTGGCATACCTGAGTGGCTTACCCCGCTCATCACCATCATTCCGGGACAACTTTTTGCCCTGAACTTAGCGCTAACAAAGGGATTAAATCCGGACATCCCACGCGGTCTGCATAAGGTGACTCTGACGTATTAGCTCTATATTGAGAGATGTCAGTCGCTTAGAGATGATAGTCGTTCACGCCATTCATCAGTAGCGAAGGAAAGGGCTCCTTTGCAAAATGTGGCTTGAAGTTCAAGCGATTGATCAAGAATAAGCACATCAGCGTCGTAGCCAGCTTTCAAGCACCCTTTGCGATGCGAAACTTGTGCTGCTCGAGCTGGATTGAGTGTCAACATACCCACAGCTTGCTGGAGTGTGACCTCGGTCATCAGAAGCATATTACGCAACGCCTGATCCATAGTTAAGACACTGCCAGTCAACGTTCCATCAGTTAAACGCGCAGCGCCCCGAATTACCTTCGCGGGCTGGCCAGCAAAATCAAACGTGGATTCTGAAGCACCTGCTCCCGACAAAGCATCGGTGATCACAACAATGCGATCAGGCCCCAACAACTTTACAAGCGCATTCATTGCTGCTGGATGAACATGCACACCATCAGCAATCAGTTCGCCACGCACTTGTTCGGTTTGAGCAATAGCTGCAATAGGGCCTGGCGCTCGATGAAGCAGTGGACGCATTGCGTTAAAGCAATGGGTTACATGTGTTACTCCCAGTTTAATCGCCTCCAACGATTGCTCGTACGTTGCATTGGTATGGCCCATACTTACAGTAACTCCCGCATGCACAAGCCTGCGAATCATCGCTGAAGCACCCGGCAGCTCAGGCGCCAGAGTCAGCAGGCGCAGATGCCCATTGGTCAATTCAAGCAATTGCTCTGTCTCGGACTCCTCGGGCACGCGAAGCCATGATGGAAGATGCGCTCCACGCTTTGCCACGCTGAGGTAAGGTCCTTCCAGGTGAATCCCAATAGGTTCGGCACCATTTCCCTGATCATCCAGCACTTTGACAGCTGTTTTCAATTGCTTTTCGGGTATTGAGCCGGGTACACCAATAACTACGATTAGAAAGGAGGTGGTACCTGTTTTTGGTACCCAGTGTGCATAAGCTCGAATTTCATCTGCATCCGTCGTTTGCAAATTATAACCACCACCACCATGTGTATGCACATCAATGAAGCCAGGAATGATTATCATTTCTGATGCATCGATGATATATGCTTGTTGCCGGTCCGAGCATTCCGGATATTCAACTGCTTGAATATGTGTATCCTCGATGGTTATAGCACCACGAGAAATATCTGTTGTGGCATCTACGAGGCGAGCGTCACGTAATGTAAAGCGCATTGATCCTCTTTACCTTCCTACTTCTTGCATTCCGCCTTTGCACATAGTGCCAAAGACAGATGTCTTTGGCTGTGTGGCTTAGTGCCGTGGGTGAACTATTCGGGACAATCTGATCTGGAATCCCTTATTCGCCTTTGAGCTTTAGCACTTGACAGTGACAAAAAAGTATGTGATTATTATAACCAGGTAGAGTGGTATATACAATATACCAATTATACCACTTGATATAACTAGTATCATATTTGAGAAAGGAAAGCAAGAGGTTATTTACTTCGAGGATAGATTTGCCGTTACCGGACGCTTTATTTTATTCGACTACTGTGATGCTTATGATATCCTATTGGTAGATATGCTCAATGTGAGTACAACTGAAGTATGAGGGAAACAAATGAGTGCTATTTACAGAAACAGTCCCCTACCTCGCTACTATCAATTGAAAGAGATTATGCGAGAAAGGGTGCAATCAGATGAGTGGAAACCCGGTGATCTCATTCCGTCAGAAAGAGAGCTAAGTGAAAAATACGGAATTAGCCGCATGACAGCTCGCCAGGCAATAACTGACCTGGTAAATGAAGGTCTTTTTTATCGCGAGCAAGGCAAAGGCACCTTCGTTAGCCAGCGGAAAATCACCCAGCAGTTGATACGCCTTACGGGATTCACCGAAGATATCAAGGCACGGGGACAGAAACCTGGCACCAAGGTACTTTCTGCCGCCATGTTTCCGGCTGATGAGATAACCGCAGAAAAACTGCGCATTGATCCAGGAACACTTGTTTTCCGTCTGCAGCGCTTACGACTTGCAGATGATGAGCCACTTGCCATTGAATTATCCCAAACCAGTTTCAAGGGTTGTGAGAGATTGCTAGAAGAGGATCTGGAGCAACATTCACTGTATCGATTACTGGAGACCAAATATGGGATACCTCTCATGGAAGCAGATCAAGAGTTAGAGGCAGGTTTGGCAGGCAACGAAGAGGCGCTTCTTTTGAAAATATCCATCGGCAGACCAGTATTATTTACTCGACGTATTACGTATACTGAACGTAACCAGCCAATCGAGTATGCTAAAGCCGTGTATTGCGGTAACAAGTATATTTTCCATACTCATTTAAAGCGTGATCAACTGATGCCATAACGCGCAACTCTAGTGGTTCTTAAGAGAGGTGAGTTGTATGGATACATTGACTGAACAAACCCTGGATATCCTCGATACCGAAAAAGTGAACCCATCCTCAAAAGAAATTCATCGTAAAAGTTCCCTTGAAATCGTGCAAGCAATGAATACAGAGGATATGAGCGTGGCTCAAGCTGTTAAGCTGGTACTGCCACAGATTGCTCTGTCTATTGAAGAGATAGTTGCCAGATTGCGACGTAACGGGCGGCTCATCTATATAGGGGCGGGCTCTTCAGGACGCCTTGGAGCTTTGGATGCCTCCGAATGCCCACCAACATTCAATATTCCAACAGAGATGGTAATCAGTTGCATTGCAGGTGGCCAGCAGGCATTGGACAAGGCACGCGAGGATTTAGAGGATTGCTGGGAGGCAGGGAGAAACGATTTGATTTCACTAGGCATCTCGGAAGCAGATGTGGTCATCGGCATCACCGCCAGCGGACGAACACCATACGTACGCGGAGCTATATTTTATGCGCGTGAACGAGGGGCTTTGACGATTGGCCTGGCCTGTAACGCGAATACTCCACTTGAGAATGAAGTCGAGATCATGATAACCCCTGTTGTTGGGCCTGAGGTGATTAGCGGCTCAACACGCCTGAAAGCAGGCACAGCACAAAAAATGGTGCTGAATATGCTCAGTACAGGCACAATGGTACTGCTGGGAAAAACCTTTGGAAATCTTATGGTAGATGTGCAAGCGACAAATCACAAATTAAAACAACGAGCCCTCTCGATTGTTCGGCACGCTACTGGTCTGGATCACGATGCCGCGAGAACGTTGCTTGAGATCTCAGGGGGTGAAGTTAAAACAGCCATTCTAGCATCAAGGGCCAATATTTCACCACAACAGGCAAGAGAAAGACTCGCGGCACATGACTATATTCTTCACGCCGCATTAGAAGCCATAGGGTAAATACTTGGACAACTACACTCATGGAATGACCCTGGAAGAGCAGATAGGCCAATTGCTGATGGTTGGCTTCTGGGGAACAACTCCTACCCCGGAAATTATTGATTTGATTCAACACTTTCACATTGGGAACATCATCCTGTTTTCGCGCAATATTCATGATTCCCTGCAAGTTCTCGAGCTTACACAGCAACTCCAGAAGATTGCCAGAGAGGCTGGTCAACGCTATCCATTGCTCATTGCCATTGACCAGGAGAATGGTATTGTGCAACGACTTGGGGATATTGCAACCATATTGCCTGGAAACATGGCATTGGGTGCCATTGGCTCTGAAGATATTGCCTGTAAGGTGGCTGAGGCGACAGGCAACGAACTCAAGGGATTAGGAATCAACATGAACCTGGCTCCTGTGGTTGATGTCAATAATAACCCGGCCAATCCCGTTATTGGCGTGCGCTCCTTTGGTGAAGAGCCATCTCTGGTCGCTCGACTCGGCTCTGCTATGGTCAAAGGATATAAAGCTGCTGGAATGATTTCTTGCTTAAAACACTTTCCTGGTCATGGAGATACTATTATAGATTCGCATCTTTCGCTCCCTGTCATTCCCTATACGCTTCAGCGGCTGGAAGCTCTGGAGTTGGTACCTTTCAGGAGCGGAATTGAGGCAGGAGCAGAAAGTGTGATGATAGCGCATATAGCCTTTCCTAAACTTATGGAGCAAAGTACATTGCCCGCTACACTATCACCTTCAATTGCTAAAGAACTCCTTCGCGAACACCTGAATTTCAAGGGAGTCATTCTCTCTGATTGCATGGAGATGAGGGCTATCTCAGACAGGTTTGGCACAGAGCAAGCGGTAGTTATGGCGTTGAAAGCAGGAATAGATCTTGTGCTGGTGTCTCACGAATACAAACGCCAGCGAGCAAGCATACAGGCAATTCAAGCAGCAGTACAGTCACATGAACTCACTACCAACGAAGTTCGACGGGCTGCAGAACGAGTATTGAAACTCAAAGCGTATAATCTTTCCTGGGGTGATTTAGCTGGCACAGATACACCTCCTGCTATTATTGGTTGCGAGAAACATAGACAGCTACAGCACCTGGCATTTGAATTATCCACAACCCTTGTGAGGAATAATAAAGCACTCCTACCTTTGAAGCTAAGCTCGGATATGAGCATTGTGGTACTCTCTCCACACAGAAACACCATGACTTTAGTAGAAGATCGCTCTTACTCAGATGATCTATTGGTAGATATCCTGCAACAGCATCACCCTCATGTGGGACTCATGCCTGTCCCTCCAGAGCTGCTTGAAGAGGATTGCGCTTTGCTTCTGCGCACACCAAGTGAATCCGATATTTTCGTTCTTGCCACTGTGAATGCTGATCGAGATTTACAGCAGGCGGAACTTGTGAGATGCCTTCTGTCATCTGGGCGGCACCTCATTGTCATAGCCATACATAATCCGTACGACTTGCAAGCATTTCCTCAGCTTGGCACGTACCTTTGCACCTATGAATATTCACGACCTGCACTGGTCGCTGCTGTGTCTGTAATGTTTGGTGAAATACAGGCACAAGGGAAGTTGCCCGTGAGCATTCCGGGCCTATAAGTAACATTGTACCTTACCTGCTCCTCTGCTATACTTTTAGATAGAGGCAGAAATTTTCTATCCGATCATTGAAGCAAATGCGAAGGAAGCGAGGCTGATGATGGCTTTATCTCATGATCCAACGATGAGTGTTGAAGAGTATCTTCAGCTTGATCGAAGTAGTATCGAAAGACGATATGAATACATTGATGGATATGTGACGATGTTAGCTGGAGGCACCCTCGATCACGCAACAATCGGCGCAAATATTATCAGTATCCTTCGTCGCTCGCTGCGTGGTAGTCCCTGCCGTGTCTTCACCTCAGATGCTCGAGTGCGTATTTCCAATATGCGATTTGTGTATCCCGATGCTTCAGTAAGCTGCGATGAGAATGATCGGGGGCAGAACGATAACGTGCAGTCGCCTCGATTGGTTGTCGAGGTCCTTTCTCCTAGCACTGAGGGCTATGATCGCGGGCGAAAATTTGGTTTTATCGTGAATGTCCAACCATCCAGAAATATTTACTCATCGATGCACAGCGTCCAATGTTAGAAGTGTATCGACGAGAGAAACATGATCTCTGGTTATTACGTGCCTATCGAATAGATGAAGAAGTAGAACTAGCTAATCTCGGTGTGCGTTTTGCGGTTCGAGAAGTATATGAGGATGTAATATTCCCACCTGAAATTGAAGATCCGAGATTATAGGGTAGTTCTCTTAAGTTCAGCTTAATTCATGGAATACCTTAAGGGTAGATTCTAACATATTGTTCTACGAGATCATCTGGTGAAGAAAGATGAATCGCTTTCCCATTGTCATTCTGAACGTCAGCGAAGAATCACACGTATTGGGCAACGAGATTCTTCGCTGGCACTCAGAATGACACTTGTAGGGCTCAGGATTACAAGGCTCTGTTTGGGATAATAAGGCGTGGCTATCATTCATCGGAGCCAGGCAGCAATATAAACTTCGCTCGAATTGTTTGTACCTGCTCGACATCAAAAGGCAGCAGAATACGAAATCCCTCTTCTATACTCACGTTCTCCACTTCTTCAGGCACATTTTTTGGCATAGGTAGAGGCCCTGTATCGGTGGGGAAAAACGTGCGGAATAATAGAAAAAGCCTGCCAGTTGTATATATTGCGCGAGCGGAAAAAGATGAGCCTCCAGGAAATGTCAACGTAAGGAATACACGCTCAAGCAAGGTGGCTATTTCCGGGTTGAGGAAAGTAGAAGTGCTGTCCGAGTTCAGGCGCATTTTACTATGCAACGGCAAATCATCATAGGCGGCAAAAACAACCAGACCCAAACCCTCGACACTTTCAACCAGTTCGCTTTTCAAGCGAGCAATTTTTTTGATTCTGCTCTGCATTGAAAAATCCTCTTGATCAAGAGGATACCCTTTATACCGCTCAAAGGGAGCTACAACCGCCCCTTTTTGCAGCACATAGGGTGCTGCTGCAATTGAGATGTTCAAGGTATCGAACAGCCCCGTTTGCAACCGGATACGTGATGCGATACCTCCGAATAATCCATTATCATCTATACGTGTGGTTGTCCCGTTTTTCGACAGGTGAAGCAATGGGAACACTTCGCCTTGATGCACAATCTGGATAGAATTCCAATGTTCGTCTCTTTCTTCCATCCATCGATATTGCTTGTGCGCCATATGCCAACGTTTCCTTGAAAATTCATGTGTATGCTTCTAGTGTATCATATTCAGATGGCTTTTCCATTGTGCTACAATAAGGCCATGCTTAGAACAGTAACAGTTACTCGCTACGTCACTCCATTGAGGGAGGGTGGATCGCTGCCAGCCATCGTCGAGGCGAATGACGATGGCCTGTATGTACTGAAGTTTCGTGGCGCAGGACAGGGCGTAAAAGCGCTGATTGCCGAGTTAATAGCAGGTGAACTTGGTCGAGCTTTGGGACTTCCTGTTCCTGAAATTGTGTTCATGGAACTGGATCCCGTATTGGGACGTTCTGAACCTGATTACGAGATCAGATCTTTGATCAAGGCAAGTGAGGGTTTGAATCTGGCTCTTGATTACTTGCCCGGGGCGCTCGAATTCAGTCCACTCGACGCAAGTAGACTCGACCCGTTATTCGCATCGTCGATCGTGTGGTTCGATGCTTATATCACCAACGTAGACCGTACTCCGCGCAACACCAATATGCTTTTCTGGCATA